>CAZFJO010000064.1:0-14894 GCA_964518915.1 uncultured Saprospiraceae bacterium | reverse complement strand
TTAGAAAGATATCCTCTGGAACTGCCGGATTTACGGATTGTGAAAGATACAAGCAAGAAGAGCCGGAAGAGGAAAGAGAAAACCTCAATAAAGAGAAGCTTAAGAAAGACGAAATAGAAGAAGAATTTGAGGAAGACTTCGAAGAAGATTTCCGATAGAAATATATAATTAAATTACAATTTAAAATCATCTAATATGAATGCCTATACTGCTAATCTTCTCAATGCCGTAGTCCTACTTGCAATGGGTGCCTGGGGTTATTTAGGGTCAGAATCCCCTTCTCCTACCGCGCTTATTCCTGCTATTGCTGGATTAATATTGCTGGGTTGTGCTCCAGGAGTTAAGAAAGAAAATAAGGTTATAGCGCACGTTGCAGTCTTGCTTACCTTATTGATCGCGTTGTCCTTATTTATGCCTCTAAAAGGAGCCATGGAGAGAAGTGATAATATGGCTATGATCAGAGTAGGAGTTATGATTGTTACTTCAATAATTGCCATGGTCTTTTTTATTAAGAGCTTCCGTGATGCAAGAAAGGCAAGGGCTTAAATTTATTGCCATACGATAGGTAGGAGTATCCTATCCTTAGAATATCGACGAAACGGTTGTGAAATGTTACATTTGCGCAAGCGATTAAATCATAGATTACCCTAATTGATATGCAATCATTTTCTGTACGCAACGATTCTTCATTATTATGGATGACAATTATATGTCTGATTGTTGTGTCATCTTGTGTTCCTCCTACACAAGAAACGATAACGGATGTGTCTATCGATTATAAGAAGCCGGAATTTCAAGAATTAGTAAATCTTGTAGATAGACAAGAAATTGATTCTTTGCTGAGTTATACAGCGCATCCGGATCCTGCGTTTAGAATTACAATGATTAATGGTCTTTCTGCGATTCAATCAGAAGATGCGCTTGATTCACTTGAAGTATTGTTGCATGATCCTATAGCGGAAGTGCGGGTTGCAGCAGCCTATGCGCTCGGCCAGTCCGGAAACGGTAAGGCAGCACCTATCTTGCTTCAGAGTTTCAAGAATAAGGACACAGTTGATATATCTAACCTGTTTAATTCTAATGTGCTAGAAGCCATCGGTAAAACTGGAGATGCAGCCTTACTTAAGCATCTAGCTACCGTGAATACATATCGACCTTCCGACACCCTACTCATATTAGGTCAGACTAGAGCGATATATAGATTCGGATTGAGGGGGATTACCTTGCCAGAAGGAACGGACCTTATGGTAAAGTATGCAACAGATCTTACCTTAGCCCGAGAGATCAGGCAGACGGCTGCGCATTACCTGTCGCGCATGAGTAATATATCCCTAGAGAGCAGTAAGTTTCAATTAAGCGAACTCCTATTGAAAGAAGGAGACGTCAATATCAAGATGGCCATTGCACTGGCTCTGGGTAAGGTAAGGGACCCACAGGTATACGCTGTACTTATGGGCTTGATTAATGGCGATGAAGATTATCGAGTAAAGCTCAATGCGTTGCGATCGACTAGGAACTATCCATATATACAGATAGTTGAACCTATGTTGCGATTGCTCGACAATCCAGACTTAAGGGTTGCACAAGGTGCTGCACAGTATGTCTTGCAGAAAGGCAATGCTTCTGATGCATCTATATATAGAAACTTCATTAAGGATACCATGCACTGGAGTGTCAAGTCGACCATGTTTAGTGCTGTTTTAAAACACATACCTTCTTATTTTACCAATACTAAGAAGATTGTGCGAGAGCAGATCCTAGACTTGTATGATCAGACGACAGATCCCTATCAGAAAGCAGCTTACTTAGATGCACTTGCACACGATCCCTTGAATTACATCCTGATGGAAGAAAAAGGATTTTCAGACGGACCGATACTTAAAACGGCCGGCATGATGGGCCTAGGAAAAATACTGTCTAACCCTAAGTTTACCTCCGTATACAAGAATAGGAGTAATTCTATCCGCAGGCAGATAATCGAAATTATTAAGAAAGAAATGAACAATGGCGATACAGGAGCCATGGCTGTAGGTGCAGGAGTTCTGAGAAATGAGGATAACAATCTTAAGCAACTTATAGATTCTACTCAATTCCTCACAGACATTTTAAGCAATCTGTCTCTTCCTCAAGAGATAGAAACATATAATGAAATATTACAGACGGTCTCATACCTTAATGGGAGTGCGTATACACCTAAAAAGCTTGACTACAATCATCCTATTGATTTTTCCACCCTCAGTAGATTTACTGCGCCTAAGGCTACTTTAAAAACATCTAAAGGAAATATAACCATCCAATTGATGCCTGAGGTGGCACCTGGTTCAGTAGCTAATTTCATCAATCTATCTTCAGAAGACTTTTACGACAACAAGGTATTCCATAGAGTTGTAAATAATTTCGTTATCCAAGGAGGGTGTCCTAGAGGGGATGGTTATGGAAGCCTAGATTATTCTATCAGAAGTGAGTTGCCACAGATATATTATGACGATGAAGGTTACTTAGGTATGGCGTCTGCTGGATTACATACAGAAGGAACACAGTTTTTTATAACCCATAGCCCGACGCCTCACCTAGATGGTAAGTATACGATTCTAGGAAAGGTCGTGTCAGGTATGGAAGCAGTTCACACAATGACACAAGGTGACCAGATTACGGATGTGATTATAGCTGATTAGAGCTGCCTTATAATTGAAAAGAAGACATGAATATTAAAAATACACCGCTTACAGATACCCATATCTCATTAGGGGCTAGAATGACGCCATTCGCTGGATACAATATGCCGCTTGTATATACTTCTATACAAGAAGAACACATGGCTGTCAGGAATGGCGTAGGCATGTTCGATGTATCGCATATGGGTGAGTTTATTGTGAAGGGTAAGCAAGCCCTCGAACTGGTCCAGAAAGTAACCAGCAATGATGCTGCGAAACTTGAAATCGGCCATGCACAGTACAGTTGTCTCCCTAACAATGATGGAGGAATTATAGATGATCTGATTGTATATCGCTTGCCAGAAGATCAATGTGCAGATGGAGAAAGAGCATATATGCTGGTTGTAAATGCTTCTAATATAGATAAAGACTGGGCTTGGATTGAAAAGCACAATGATTATGACACCCGATTAATCAATATATCAGAACATACAGGATTGCTCGCTGTACAGGGTCCTGAGGCAGTTGCAGTTGTTCAGCAGCTTACGGAAGTCAATATAGGGGATATAGGCTTTTATCATTTCCAGAAAGGCAGTGTTGCAGGTATAGATAATGTAGTCATCTCTGCTACTGGGTATACAGGCAGTGGAGGATTAGAACTATATGTAGACAGCAAGCAAGCTCCAGCACTGTGGAATGCCATCATGGAAGCAGGAGCAGGAAAGGTTAAACCTTGTGGACTAGGGTCTAGAGATACATTGAGGCTAGAGATGGGGTATTGCTTGTATGGCAATGACATTACAGATGAAACATCTCCTATTGAAGCCGGGCTAGGATGGATAACGAAGACTAAGAAAGAAGCGGATTTTTCTTCTAAATCCATTTTCTTAAAACAACGTTCTGAAGGGGTAGATAGAAAACTAATCGGAATTAAGGTAAACGATAGAAGGGTTCCTAGACAAGGGTATGAAATTGAAGATGGCCAAGGAAATTTAATAGGTGTTGTGACCTCCGGTACGCAATCTCCTATGCTTGATGCGCCTATCGGAATGGGTTATGTTCAGAAATCATACAGTGCGGTGGGAAGTAAAATTATGATACGGATGAGGAAGAAATTAATAGAAGCAGAAGTTGTTAAACCCCCATTCGTCCAGGTTTAAGAAGAGATACATTTTCATCCTATTATTGATTAGATTTTAAAATCACTCTCTTCTTTTCTGAACAATCTAGAAAGATTATCATTTCTTATATCGTGACACTCCCTATTATAGAATGATCAATTTTAATCAGAACCGATGGATTATATAGAAGGTAAAGGACAGTTTATTGAAACCTGGGGCAAGCTTGCTATCAACTGGGGAGTCAGTAGAACCATCGGTCAGGTGCATGGCCTACTATTGATAAATCCGGGCCATCTGAGTGCAGATGAGATTATGGAAGAGTTAAAGATCAGCAGAGGCAATGCCAATACTACTTTACGGACCTTGATCTCATGGGGGTTGGTACATAAGCACCATGTAGCAGGAGAAAGGAAAGAGTTTTTCAAAGGAGAGAAAGATATGTGGAAGGCCATGAAAGCGATCATTAAGATGCGGAAGGAAAGAGAACTCGACCCTATGATAGCTGCGCTAGATCAAGTCTCACAGGTAAAGCCACTGTGCTCGCATTCTGAAGAATTCTGCAAGACTGTGAAAGAAATAAAAATGTTTTCTACTAAGGCAGAATCTGCACTCAATAACATATCATCCACAGAAGCTAAGTGGCTGATGTCATCGATGATGAAGTTTCTATAAGATTAAGGTTAGTCACTGATTATTAGATGAAATATAACTTGGCTTAATTACTAAGAGCCCAGTACATGTTATTATGCTTTCAAAGCTATAGGTTACATCATAATTTAGCTCCAATACTTTTTCAGTTTAGGGTGAGGGTATTAAATTGAATTTTTCCAATCTTTACAATCATGTTTCAAGGATTGAACGATTTCTTTATTGACGGGCAGTTGAAATAGAGAAAGGTTTAGTTATGAATGTGCTAAAACATATTATTAAATCACTTCTTTATAGGTTTATACCAAATTATAAATAACTTGGTTTTATGCGGATATTCCCATTCAAGGCTATTATACCAGAGATGTCGATCGTTCCATCTCCCGAGTCTTTTTTTTCTACGATAAAAGAAAGATTCAGGGAATATATGAAGTCAGGTTTTTTTAAGGAGGTTGCTGCTGAGTCATTCTTTATCTATAGAATTGAATCTCCAGTCAATACCATAACGGGAATTATCTGCAGCAACTCTGTGCTAGACATCAAGGATAAAAAAATTCTTAAGCACGAATTAACCATTGCATCTAAGGAGCAACTTATGCTGCAGCTTATAAAACATAGCAAGGCTATGGTTAAGCCCGTGTTGCTCGGGTTCAGAGAACAACCAGCATTAAAAACTTATCTAAAATCACATGTGAAGAAGGATCCTTGGCTAGAAATTGAATTTAAAGAGTCGAGTGAAAAACATAGCTTGTGGAAACTGTCACAAGATATCGATATCGAGACCCTGAAGAGCTTGTTTTTAGATGTAGATGAAGCCATCATTGCAGATGGACACCACAGGTGTGAAGCAGTAGTTAAAATCCATGATTCAGTAACTAAAGAGGATAAGATTCAGGACTTAGGCATGTTGGTTTTTTATGTTCCTTTTTCGCAACTCAGGATCTACGATTATTACAGGGTTATAGATTTAAAAGACACTTTATCAGATATTGAATTTATTTCGAAAATTGCTAAGTGGACTAAGATCAATAAAATAGAGAGTCCTAGATTCCCGGTGAAAAAGCATGAGTTGGTTATGTACATCAACCAAGAATGGTTTACGGTTACATGGAAGAAGAAGGTTGTTGACAAGTATAAGGGAGATCTTCCCTTGCTTGATAATTCACTTTTTTCTGAATTGATTCTGAAGAAGACCGTCGGAGTAACCGATATCAGAACCGACACACGGATGAATTACTACGCCGGAAAACTAAGCCTAGAAGGAATAAAAAAGAAAACGAATCGCCTGCCCCAGGCGGTAGCCTTTCTCTTTCATCCAGTTGATATGGAGGAGCTTATAGAAACCGTACAACATGGATCTACTCTCCCTCCTAAGAGTACATGGTTCGAGCCTCGGGTGAAGAATGGTATTATTGTAAAACCCTATGCCTAGATTACAGTATGGTTGACTTGTATCATAAGATATACGGAGAAGGAGAGCCCGTAATTATTATTCATGGTCTCTTCGGGATGTCGGATAACTGGGCTTCATTCGCTAAGAAGTTGTCTGAAGACAGGATGGTCATCATCGTAGATGTCCGGGATCATGGAAGGTCTCCACATACAGCGGACTTTTCTTATGCCTTGTGCGCTGAGGATATCGCCGCATTTATGGAGAAGAACTGGATATATGAGGCGGATGTAATCGGTCATTCTATGGGCGGTAAAGTCAGTATGCAATTGGCTTATGATAATCCAGAACTGGTTAAGAACCTTGTCGTAGTGGATATAGGCCCTGGCGGATATAAAGGAGGACATGAACAGATTATACAAGCTCTATTATCCATAGACATTTCCACCGTTTCAAGTAGAAAAGAAGTTCAAGAAAAATTAATGGAAGATATCGGAGAACTGGGAACAGTCTTGTTCTTGATGAAGAACCTGCAGAGAAAAAAGGAAGGAGGATTTAGATGGAAGATGAATCTGCACTTGTTGAAGGAGAAGTATCCGGAGATTATAGGTCCTTTAGATATTTCAGATATCGAACACAATACGCTCTTTATAAAGGGTGAGAATTCTAATTATATCGAGGAAGGCCAGAAGGCTTTAATCGGGGAAATATTTGCGCAAGCAGAAATAAAAGAAATAAAGGATGCATCTCACTGGGTACACGCAGACCAACCCGATGCGCTTTTTAAGAATATTTTGACTTTTTTAAAGTAAACTTTTACACCTTGTAATTGCGTTCTATATAGGTACAACTTACAATTATGAATAAATTCAGATCTATCCTCTTAATCAGTGTCGTTACTCTTGTGAGTGCAACATCGATCAACAACAACGATAAGCTCTATGAGATCACTAAGAATATTGAACTTTTCGTCAAAACTTATAAGGAGTTAAACTCTACATATGTGGACGATATCGATCCGTCAGAACTGATGCGTATAGGCATAGATGCTATGGTATCTTCTCTCGATCCATATACCAACTATATATCGGAATCACAGGTAGAAAGTTACCGTCTATCGGATGATGGAACATATAAGGGTATAGGAGCGGACTTAGGTGTTGTAGATGATGAGATTACTGTACTTGTTCCACATGATGGTTCGCCCGCCTTCGATGCCGGCCTTCGTTCTGGTGATAAAATACTTAGAGTCAATGGATTATCTACAGAAGGTAGGACGGTAGAAGATATAGATAGGATTGTAAGAGGGGTTCCTGGCAGCACCTTAGAATTAGAAGTAAGGTCTAATAGTAAAGGAATAGTAGAGAATATGTCCTTAACCAGATCTCGGGTTACTAGGGATAATGTACCTTATTATGGCATGGTCAGAGATGGCATCGGTTATGTTATTCTTACCACATTTACGATGGATGCGAGTAAGAATATAGCCAGCGCTATAAAAGAACTGCGAAAAGAAAACAACCTAGAAGGCATTATTTTAGATCTACGGTCAAATGGGGGTGGACTTCTCAGAGAAGCCATCGATGTTTCTAACCTATTTATTGAAAAAGGAGAAGAAACAGTTACAACGAAGGCTAAGGTTGCAGAGAATGACCAAGCCTATCGTACTAGAAATGTTCCTCTAGACCTGGATATACCACTGGCCGTTATGATTAATAAGCGGTCTGCTTCGGCATCAGAAATTGTGTCTGGGGTAGTACAAGACCTCGATAGAGGTGTACTTATCGGTCAGAGAAGCTTCGGGAAAGGCTTGGTTCAGAATACAGTAACCTTACCATATAACAATCGGGTTAAGATGACCATCTCTAAGTATTATATACCAAGTGGAAGATGTATACAAGGGGTAGAGTATGATAATGGACTTCCGGTTGATATCCCGGATGATCAGCGGTCTACATTTAAAACTAGAAATGGGAGAGATGTTCTCGATGGCGGTGGAGTAACCCCTGATATTAAGATGGATGTCAAGAAAGAAAGTGCCATAACCAAGGCACTGAAGGAAGAGCACCTTATATTTAAGTATGTGAATCAGTACATCATCGGTCAAGATAGTGTAAAGGATGCAGGATCGTATGTTTACAATGACTGGGAAGACTTTAAGAAATTCATAGATGAAGAAGGATTTACGTTTAATACAGATTCTGATAAAGCCATAGAAGCGCTAGAGGCAGCTGTAAAAAATGATTTTAGTATAGAATCTGCAGACGAAATAAAAGCGCTTAGGGCTGAGCTATCCGCTAGAAAGCAAGCTGCGTGGAGTCATAGTAAAGCGGATATAATACTAGAAATAGAAAAGGAGATCATAAGCAGATACTTCAATCAGAGTGGACGTATTAAGTTTACCTTGGATAAAGACCCTGAAATTCAGAAGGCTGTGGAAATCCTTACGAATCCTTCTGAGTATAGAAAAGTACTCGACGGAAGATAATGGATTACTTTCTATGTATAGAAACGGCAACGGAAGTCTGTTCTGTTGCCATAGGCAATAGAGAAGGCATAATCTCCCATGAAGAGACGGAGAAGAAGAATTCTCATACAGAAACCATAACCGTATTTATTACTAGATGTCTGGAAGCGGCAGAATTATCGCTTACCGATCTTACAGCCATAGGAATAAGTGGTGGTCCGGGTTCTTATACGGGACTTAGAGTGGGCACTTCTGCGGCTAAAGGAATCGCCTATGGAGCAGGATTACCTCTTATAGGTGTTTCTACGCTTGCTGGCCTTGCATATGGCATTAAATCGCAAGCTAGTAAAGGAGATTTAATCCTTCCTATGATTGATGCACGAAGAATGGAGGTTTACTATTCCGTGTTTTCTGATGATTTTAAAGAGCTCCACCCAGTCAATAATATGATACTAGAGGATAATAGCCTCGATGAAATAGGTAATGGAAAGCGGATAATTGTAACGGGGAATGGCGCTGATAAGGTCGATAATCGACATTATACAGGAGAAATTGTACATTTTCCTTCCTATTGTAACGCTATAAACTTGATTTCTATCTGTCACGACACCTGGGATGCTGGGATAACAGAAGACATAGCCTATTATTCTCCCTCCTATTTTAAAGCTCCGAACATAACCAAGAGTAAAAAGAATTATTTCGTTTAAGGGAACATTTTTTATTCATAATGTGTTCTTTATACATATGAATAGTTTTAATGTAACCATAAATCTTAGCGCTGTCCTTACTGGTTTAGGAAAAGTTGGTACAGTCTTTGACTTTCTGAAGAGTATTCCGTGAACAACCTAAAAATTTCCTATGAGAAATAAGAAAAACGAAACGGTAACTCTAAAGAAAGGAGGCAAAGAAGTACAACTGGATTATGCAGATCTTAGGAAGGCTGTACTTGTATTGCGTGCTGTAAACCACAAGTTACGACAGAGAATTATCGACCTATTAGAAGATAGTGATACGATGACTGTAACAGACATTTACATTAAGTTAAGGCTGGAACAGTCTGTAGCTTCACAGCACCTTGCCATACTTAGAAGAGCTGGCGTTGTAGACACAGAGCGTCAAGGTAAATTTATCTACTACTCGCTTAACAGAGACAGACTTTCGCAGATAAGTGCGCTGGTAGAGGACCTTGCTGGGTAAGAATTGACTAGGATAAAAGTATCCTCAGAAGATTTTGATTACTAGTATTTTATAAACAATAATCTAAACTATAAGATTACAATTACATTACTTCTTTTTCCTGGTTAGTGAAATCTCAATTACAAATTAAATATTTTCTTAATATTTCTTTTGTCATATTAAAATTAATAGCCATATTTGCTGTTAAGGTCGAACTACACAAAATAGGAAAACACATGAAACAAACTAAGGTTGTCTTCAACAACGAGAGGTTGCAATATTCCTCCGAGCTCATGCGAGCGTTGGCCCATCCTTTGAGACTCAAGATCTTGGAATTTATAGATCAGAACGGAAGTATCAATGTAAACAAAATCTACAACACCCTCATGATAGAGCAATCTATCACATCTCAACATCTTCGGATATTGAAATTAGCGGGAGTTGTAAGCTCAGAAAGGACGGGAAAATTTATTCACTATACGATTAATTATGACATCGTACATAAAGCGCAAGCCGCAGTGAAGAAGTTTCTTGGAAAGTAATTTTTCCATTTACCGAAAGAATTAAAGCTGATGAGTTAACTACTGTATTGGCTTTTTTTTGTGTCTGAGATTGTGATAAGTAGAAGACAGATAGATGTTATGTACTAGTAGGTAATTGACACAATTGCCTTTATATAAGCATGTTACGCTTATATTTTTCTATAATGACACCATCTATTCACTTACGCTTATTATCAATATGGAGATTAAACCTTACTCCATCGAAGAAGAGAAAATAAAAAATACCTATCTCAGATATTCCCGAGAAGAACTCATTGAGGAATATCAGGTTATAACTACACATAGTGATGGGTTAAATTCTAATCTCTTATCTCGACTTTCTGCCATCACACAAGTTATGCAGATAAGAGACATCCAGCTTCCATCTATATCTGAATTAGAAAGAGAGAAAAACACTTATGCAGGACGCATCACAACCTACGCTGTAATTGCGATTCTAACCCTACTGGTTCTGATAAGTCTCTACAACCTCATAGGAATCATTACAGATTTCTAATCTATCCTATGCGCCCTCATCAAAGTGTCGAATCCTCCGCCTGAAGTATTGCCCGACTCAAGTCTGATATTAACGTCGGGTATATCGATGTGAGAAAGAACATAGAATGTTATGTCATCTCCAGCATTCAGTTTAATCATAACCGAAGTTTCTAGTTGTGTAGTGTATCCATTAACCAGGTCAACAATAAACCTAGATTTTCCGCCTGTTATATTCTGATCGTTTTTCCTTATCAATAAATCAACGATGCCATTATCGACTTGCTGGTTGCCGCTGATATTGCTCTGGCTAATAGAGGCTTGAAAATTTATCATATACGTTCCTGTCTGAAGTACTTCATAGTGATCCTGAATCTGTGGACTATGGATAAAGTCTTCAATATGAAAGACGTAAGAAGTAACTTGGTGCATGGAGCCCGGGGTTAATATGCTAGGCAATAGCGGGCCTACCATCCACTTAGTTCCGATAGATGGGTTAACCATAGAACTCCATGTGCCACTATGAAAACCTTGGAACCCTTCATTCTGGGTATATCTTATAGAACCTGGTAAAGCTGTTGTAGCATCGTCGCTTAAGCGCATTTTTCCGTTGACATCTAAGAGAAAAGCAGGAGTGGCGGTCGCTGGCAGGCCTATCCCTAATCTTCTATTTCCATCTAGGGTTAAGGTAGGGTCTATGGTTCCTAGGGTCTGACCTGATGGTTGCATAGTATATAAATTAAGTACGCCATTCCGCCATACGAGAGAAGCTTGTTGGTCTGATTTATCTAGAAACCGCATCAATGATGTCGGCGCATTTATAACCATACTAGAAGAATCAGGGTTGTCAATCATGACGGTAGAAGGCCCACTGTCATCCTTAATAATAACATCTATGGCGCTATTGTTACTCGATTGCTGTCCGACGAGCGTTACTGTGGAGAAAAGTAGGATTAGAAATTGTAGTGTTTTCATATGAGCGATTTAGTAATAAAACTAATACCGCCATATGGCTTTTTCTACTGCGGATTAGTAGCTTGACTGGATGGCTTTGTCAATCGTCATATTGTAATAATAATGGGCTAAAAAGGTAGGTTCTAGGATAACGATGTAAGCAATTCCTAAAACTTTTCTAGGAAACTGCTTTTCTTAGACTTGCTTACCGGAATGATAGAATCATCTTCCATGACCAGCTGTCCACCAGCACCTTTTAAGTATTTTTTTATGCAATTGATATTGACAAGGTGTGAGTGATGGACCCGTATAAAGCTATCATCCGAGATGATGGATTCTAAATTTTTAAGGGTTTTAGATAGAAATAGTTTCTTATTGTTTTTCATGTAGATGTAAGAGTAACTGCCTTCTGATTCACACCTTATGATAGAATCAGCAGCTACGAATTCCAGCCCTTCTTGTGTCGGTAGTGCAATTTTATTGATGTTCTTATTCTGCTTACGCAAATGATTTAACAAGTTCTCGAGTTGCTTTTCACTTTCGTCTTTCTGCTTGGTGATTATTTTATTGTATGCGGCAACCAATTCTTCTCCGTCGATAGGCTTCAGTAGATAATCAACCGCATTTAACTTAATGGCGTCGATAGCATACTCGTCGTATGCCGTTGTGAAAATGACATGAAACGAAACTTTCTGAAAGGACGAAATTAAATCGAATCCACTTCCTCCTGGCATTTCTATATCTAAGAATAGAATATCAGGATTAAGAGACTCTAGTAGTTTCTTACCATCTGTAATATTACTGGCCATGCCAACAATTTCAAGATCAGGAATAGACCACGAAAGTTGTTTCTTTAGAGAATTACGACAATGCTCTTCGTCATCAATTATTATGGCTTTATGGTTTTTCATCCTTGTATATTTTAGGTGTAATAATTTCTACTCTGGTTCCAGTTGCAATACCTCCCTCATATAAATCTATGATTTTAAGATCGGCTTCTACGCCATATAGATTTTTAGATAGTTTGATTCTATCTTTAGTAATGTCCATTCCGTAAGATTTTCTTTTTAAGCCATAAGGCTTAAGTTGTAAAGATTTTTCTCTACCGATTCCATTGTCTTCTATTGTGATTGCGACATGGGTATTCTCGATTTCACGTAAGGATAGTAGGAGCTTGCCAGCTTGCTTTTTATTTTTTAATCCATGGATAATGGCGTTTTCTAAGTAGGGTTGTATGAGTAGTGGGGGAATAATGATCTTGTTAAGATTGAGATTCTCGCTTATGTCTAAGTCAAACGTAAACATCGATTTAGTCCTCAATTGCTCCATGTCGACATATAGTTTAGAAGTCTCAATTTCTTCATAAAGCGTTATATATCGGTTTCGGGAATTGTTTAGTATCATCCTCATTAATCGAGAAAACTTAGTTAAGTACTTAGATGCAGCCTTAGGATTTTCGTGCATGATATAATCATTGATGGCAGAAAGACTATTAAACAGAAAGTGAGGATTCATCTGTGACCTAAGGGATGCCATCTTGTGTTGATTGAGTTCAATCTCCATCTTATTTAGTGCGATGGTTCTCTCGTTTTCGAGAATGATGTTTTTCTTTTTGCTATTGTTATATAATGCCCAGATCATAGTAAGTAGAGCCACACCAAGGAGCAAGGATATGAGATAGGTAATGTTACGGCGTCGGCGCTGTCCTTCTAAGAAAGAGTTTCTTAAGGTTACAATTTCTTTTTCCTTCTGCTGTTCCAGAACTCTACCCTTTAATTCTTGAAGTTCTATTTGGTTTTTTATTTCGGTTTTTATTTTTTTATCCTGGAGGCGGGTCAGTTTTAAAGCATATTCTGCTCTCATGAACTGGTCATTTTTTAATTCCCCTAGAAGGATATAAGATTCATAGACCCTTTTCTCATACAATGGTAATGGAACGTTAATAATCAATTTGTAAGCTTCAGCTAGGTGTTTTTCCCCACGGTCAATCTGCTTTTTATCGATAAGTGCTTCGCCATAATTTAGGAGATTAGCTGCGTGGAGAGAATGATTGCCTATGGTTTCACTCTCTTTTATTGCTTTTCGAAAGGCGATTTCACTATTTGTAGGTTCGTTTAGTTTGCTGTATAACCTACCTTTTAGGTTGTTGATTCTAGATAGGTAGATCCGATTGGTCTTGGGTACTAGCGGTTCTGCTAGGTTGATGTAATTCTTAGCATCAGTATATTTGCCTAGAGCGAGATAAGCATCAGAAATCAAGTAATAGATCTTATATGTTTCATTCAGAGACTTGATCTTGTCTTTTTTTAAGGCATTCTGTAATAGGTTTAAGGTTTCTTCATATAGACCATACTCGTAAAGGTTACTCGCCATTACTAGATAGTTGTGCAAGGCACCCGTATAGTTGCCTTGAATCTCATCGATAGCGATGGTTTTTTCTAAGTATAGAACGAAACTGTCTTGTTGTCCTAGACGGCGATAAGCATGAGCTAGATTGTAATAGAAATTAGCGGCTTCTGTCGAATCTGTACGGAAAGCATATGGGAGAAATTCCTTGTAGATAAATATTGCTTCTCCTGACCGACCTTCATCGATAAGAGCATTAGCATGGTTGCCGGCGCCATTAGATACAGCAAGCGGGAAATCGATCTTCAAGCCTACTTCCTTCTGCAGATTATACCAGTGCCTACTTGAGTCTAATTGACTGGAGTAGTAATTTAAATCTCCAAGTATGGAGTAGGCAATGGTGTTAAGGATGTTGCTTGATCCGATAAGACTCCTTGCGTATGCCATGCAAGAATCCTGATCTGCGGTTTCTACAGCGTACATTAAGTCATATGAAAGATTGTATTGTTCCGATAAATCGTCGCTACTGATCATAGACTGAACTATCTCATCTATCTGGTTTATGGATTGACAGAAACCAGATAGATACAAGACCGACAGCAAGGAAAAAAGGATCCATTTTCTCATACCTTAAGCAATGTGTAGATGAGAAGTTTTACATAATGGCATAAATAACTTGTTGATTAAAAGACAACGTAGTGTGATTGAAAGATAGCTAATCTTATTTTTAATAAAAATAACCCATCTATAAAAAACAAAGTGCTGTCACTTAGCATCTAGCTATTCTGACTTAGTACGAAGGCTCATTATGAAGAAAACCTAGAAACATTTCAATAGTGCATAGAAGTCGATTTCAGAACGGAAGTAAATATTGTAAACCAGATAGTTCTCACGTAATTGACATGATTTAATCTGTCCTTAAGGACACAGTATGACTTTTCTTAATTCCTACTCCTCTTCTGTAATTCCGGTAGAAGGATTATCTGTTGCTGGAGTAAGATCGGTTTCAGTAGGCTTGTCTCCACCTATGAAGAATTTTCTAAAAAACAAGAGAATGGATATTACGCCTGTAGATATGGCTGCATCTGCAATATTAAAGAC
>CAZFJO010000063.1:0-14972 GCA_964518915.1 uncultured Saprospiraceae bacterium | reverse complement strand
TAGAGCACTTCCATGGTAAGGAAGGGGTCGGGGGTTCAAATCCCTTCATTGGCTCAAAATTGTATAGTGTTTACGTTTGTTTATATTTAAAATTTAGAAAAAAATTACTGATGGCAAAAGAAACTTTTCAGAGGACCAAGCCGCACGTCAATATCGGGACTATCGGTCACGTTGACCACGGTAAGACAACCTTAACGGCAGCGATTACTTACGTTCTTGCAGAAGAAGGAACCGCGCAAAAAATGGATTATGCATCTATCGATGCTGCTCCAGAAGAAAAAGAAAGAGGTATTACAATTAACACCGCTCACGTGGAGTATGAAACTGGAAACAGACATTATGCTCACGTTGATTGTCCTGGTCACGCCGATTATGTGAAAAACATGGTAACAGGTGCTGCTCAGATGGACGGTGCTATCCTTGTTGTTGCGGCAACTGATGGTCCTATGCCTCAGACAAGAGAGCACATACTACTTGCAAGACAGGTAGGTGTTCCTAAGATTGTTGTATTCATGAACAAGGTTGACCTTGTGGATGATGAAGAAATGTTAGAATTAGTAGAAATGGAAGTTAGAGAACTTCTAGATGCATACGAATTCGATGGTGACAATTCTTCTGTAGTACAAGGATCTGCTCTTAAAGCTCTTGAAGGAGATGCAGGTGCTAGACAAGCTATCTTGGATCTTATGGCAGCAGTTGATGCTGATATTCCAGAACCTGTAAGAGAAGTTGATAAGCCTTTCTTGATGCCAGTTGAGGATGTATTCTCAATTACTGGTAGAGGAACTGTTGCAACTGGTAGAATCGAAAGAGGAGTTGTAAATACAGGTGAAACTGTAGATATCATCGGAATGATGCCTCCAGGTTCTAAGCCTATGACTTCAACTGTAACAGGAGTTGAGATGTTTAGAAAGATCCTAGAAAGAGGTGAAGCTGGTGATAACGCTGGTCTACTTCTTAGAGGTATCGATAAAACAGAGATTAAAAGAGGTATGGTAATCTGTAAGCCTGCATCAGTAAATCCACACATGCACTTCAAGTGTGAAGTATATGTTCTTGGAAAAGATGAAGGAGGAAGACACACACCATTCTTCAACGGTTATAGACCTCAATTCTACTTCAGAACTACGGATGTAACTGGAGATGTAAATCTTCCAGATGGTGTAGAAATGGTAATGCCAGGTGACAACGTAACCCTTGAGGTTAAGTTGATCAATCCTATTGCGATGGAAAAAGGACTTAGATTCGCAATTAGAGAAGGTGGTAGAACTGTAGGTGCAGGTCAGGTAACTGAGATCATAGAATAAGCTCTGTATAACCACATACAGATCTAAAATAAAGAATTAAGCACCCATTGATTTGGGTGCTTAATTTTTCGCATTTGATGGGATGCATAACTATCCATCACACAGGGGAGTAGCTCAATTGGTAGAGCGGCGGTCTCCAAAACCGTAGGCTGCGGGTTCGATTCCTGTCTCCCCTGCAACCTAAAGTATATGAGAAACAAAGGTTTCTTAACCGAGAATAACATTCTCAACCTTAATGAAATTATTGATTAGACGAAAGTGATCGGAGCGTACTAAATTTCGATTTCACTTTATATACCTCTTAATAGAGAACATGGAAGGATTAATCTTATACGTAAAAGAAAGCTACAATGAGCTCATTCATAAAGTTACATGGCCATCATGGCCTACGTTGCTAAGCACAACCGTAGTAGTATTGATTGCCTCAGCCATTATTGCCTTAATTGTCCTAGTTATGGACATTTTAAGTAAAAATGTGTTGACCACCATATATAATTTCGGATAACAGAAACACCCGAGAAGCATGGCTGAAGGACATAAATGGTATTCTCTCCGAGTAATAAGCGGAAAGGAAAAAAAGATCAAAGAAAGGATCGAACTCGAAGTTCAACGTAGCAATTGGCAAGAGTCCGTTACTCAGGTATTGGTTCCTACTGAAAAGGTATATAAGATCAGAAGCGGTAAGAAAGTAATCATGGAGAGAAATATTCTTCCCGGCTACATTCTTATAGAAGCAGATCCTAATGGATTGACTGGTGAAATTATCCAGACTATTTCTAACATTACTAATGTAATACATTTCTTAGGTAGAACACAGCCGATTCCGATGACTCAGAATGAGGCCAATAGAATGTTAGGTAAGGTGGATGAATCTCAGGAAATTGCAGAATCACTTATCGAGCCATTCATCGTGGGTGAAACAGTGAAAATCAATGATGGTCCTTTCAAGGATTTCGTCGGAGATATCATTGAGGTCAATGAAGAAAAGAAGAAAATAAAAGTAGTAGTTAAGATCTTCGGTAGAGGTACTGAAGTAGAACTTAACTTCCTACAAGTAGAAAAAACATAAATTTTGCTTTAGCTCATATGAGGCTTCCCTAAAGTAGATGACATTTATTTAAACAAACAATTAAAATGGCAAAAGAAGTAGATACTTTTATTAAGCTGCAGGTAAGAGGAGGGTCAGCGAATCCTTCACCTCCCGTAGGTCCAGCACTAGGTGCAAAAGGTGTCAATATCATGGAATTCTGTAAGAGGTTTAACGCCAAAACAGAAGACGCCAGAGGTCAGTTACTGCCTGTTGTAATTACTGTATTCAAGGATAAGTCATTTGACTTTATCATCAAGACAGTTCCTGCAGCAGTCCAGTTGATGGAAGCAGCGAAAATTAAAAAAGGATCTCAGGAGTCTAACCGTGATAAAGTAGGTACGGTAACCTGGGACCAGGTAAAAGCGATAGCTGAAAATAAAATGGAAGATCTTAATGCTTTTTCTATTGAATCTGCAATGAAAATGGTTGCAGGTACAGCAAGAAGCATGGGTGTTGTTGTTAAAGGACAAGCACCATGGGGATCTGAAGAAGCTGAAGCTTAAGAAAGATTATAATTAATTTTATAAATAGAGGTAGCTAGACCTAACTAGCGCTTGACCTCATAACAATTAACAAATGGGAAAATTAGGAAAAAAGAGAAAAGCTGCTAACGCTAAGGTCGATCCAGACCACAGCTATGGCATCGATGAAGCAATGGCCTTAATAAAGGAAGTCAATACGACTAAATTCGACGCTTCTATCGATCTCCACATAAGATTAGGAGTAGATCCTAGAAAAGCAGATCAAGCCATAAGAGGCACAATTACCTTACCTAACGGTACTGGAAAATCTAAGACAGTACTTGTTCTCTGTACACCAGATAAAGAACAAGAAGCTAAAGATGCAGGGGCTGATCACGTAGGATTAGATGACTACATCCAGAAGATTAAAAATGGATGGACTGACATCGACGTGATTGTTGCAGCACCTAACGTTATGGCTAAAATAGGTCAGATAGGTAGAATCTTAGGTCCACGAGGATTGATGCCTAACCCTAAGTCAGGAACAGTAACACCTAATGTAGGTCAGGCTGTTAATGATGTCAAGGGAGGTAAGATTTCTTTCAGAGTAGACAAGTATGGTATCATTCACTCTTCTGTAGGTAGAGTATCTTTCACCGCTGAGAAGTTGGTAGAAAATGCTTCTGAACTAATCAGACTAGTGGATAAGATGAAGCCTTCATCTGCTAAAGGAACTTATATGAAAGGTATCAGCGTCGCAAGTACGATGAGTCCTGGAATTAAGATTGATCCTAAATCTATTAAATAATTTCTTTCACCTTTATAACAACACAGAAAAATGACAAGGGAAGAAAAAACACAAGCTATAGCAGCTTTAAAAGATAAATTCGAGAATAATCAATATTTCTACGTTACAGATAGTTCAACGCTTACTGTAGGTCAAGTGAATAAACTGAGAGGTTTATGCCACGAGAAAGGAGTAGAATTAAAAGTAGTAAAGAACACACTTGTTAAGAAAGCTCTTGAGCAAGCTGAAGGAGAGAATGGCTACGAACAATTATATGAAGCACTTACAGGTCCTACAGCGATCATGTTTAGTGAAACAGCTAATGTTCCAGCTAAACTCATTAAAGAGTTCAGAGAAAAATTTGACAGACCCGTTCTTAAAGCCGCATACATAGATTCTGATGTTTTCTTAGGAGATGATCAGGTTGAAGTATTGGCTGCACTTAAGTCCAAGGAAGAATTGATAGGAGATGTAATTCTATTGTTACAATCACCGATCAAAAATGTACTTGGATCTATTCAATCTGGAGGAAATACAATCTCTGGATTACTTAAAGCTCTTGAAGATAGAGCTCAATAATTACGGCTTCCAAGTTTTAACGCCATATAATTATTTAATTATTTGTAGAACTTATTAAAACCATTAAAAATGGCTGATTTAAAAGCAATTGCTGACACACTAGTAAATTTAACTGTAAAAGAAGTAAGTGAACTTGCTGATATCCTTAAAGACGAGTATGGCATCGAGCCTGCTGCTGCCGCTGTTGCTGTAGCTGCTGGACCTGCTGCCGGAGGCGACGGAGGAGCTGCTGAGAAAACAGACTTCGATATCATGTTAAATTCTGCTGGTTCTGCGAAACTAGCAGTAGTGAAAGAAGTGAAGAATCTTTTAGGCGTAGGTCTTAAAGAGGCGAAAGAATTAGTTGATGGCGCTCCTGCTGTAATAAAAGAAGGAGTACCTAAAGCTGAGGCTGAGTCTATTAAGGCTTCTCTAGAAGGAGCGGGTGCTGATGTAGAATTGAAGTAACCCAGCTCGACTTAATGAAAGAATTAAGTCTGCTTAAGATATAGCATTTTGGCTTAATCGGTGTGCACGCCGATTAAGCCTATTGCTGTTTCTTGGCCGTGCCTACAAGCACAACAAAGCAACTGATTTTTCAGTTATTATTATTTAGTTACATACTAAAATATTGCCCATGGCTTCTAAAGGAGTTGCAACTCAAAACCTGAGACCGAGAGTTAACTTTGGTAAAATTAAACTTGCTAACCAGTATCCGGATCTTCTAGAGATTCAGTTACAATCATTCCAGGAGTTCTTCCAGTTGGAGACAACACCTGAGAATAGAGGTAATGAAGGCTTGTTTAGAGTTTTTCAAGAGAACTTCCCTATTACTGATGCAAGAAACATCTTTGTATTAGAATTCCTCGATTACTTCGTAGATCCCCCTCGTTATTCCATCAAGGAATGTATGCAGAGAGGTCTTACCTACAGTGTGCCGCTTAAGGCTAAACTACGATTGTCATGTAATGATGAGGAGCATGTAGATTTTCAGACAATTGTACAGGATGTATTCCTAGGAAATATACCGTACATGACACCTAAAGGTACATTCGTTATCAATGGTGCTGAAAGAGTTGTAGTATCGCAGTTGCACAGATCTCCTGGTGTATTCTTTAGTCAATCCTTCCACCCTAATGGTACCAAACTTTACTCTGCGAGAGTAATTCCATTTAAAGGAGCTTGGATGGAATTCGCTACAGACATCAACTCTGTTATGTATGCATACATAGACAGAAAGAAAAAATTCCCAGTAACTACCTTACTGAGAGCCATCGGATTCGATTCTGATAGAGAAATATTAAACATATTCGATCTTGCCGAGGAAATTAAGGCAGATAAAAAATCACTTAAGAAAGCCATCGGAAGAAAACTAGCTGCTAGGGTTCTTAGAAAATGGACGGAAGATTTCGTAGATGAAGATACCGGAGAAGTGGTAACCATCGAGAGAAATGAAATCATTCTTGAGAGAGACATCATCTTAGATGAAGACGCTGTAGCCCACATCCTAGATGCAGATATAGATACCATTATACTGCAGAAAGAAGATTTAGATGAGGATTACTCTATAATATACAATACCCTTCAGAAAGATCCTTCAAGTTCTGAACTCGAAGCGGTAACCCAGATATATAGACAATTAAGAGGTACTGACCCACCCGATGAAGAAACTGCACGTGGAATCATCGATAAGTTGTTCTTCTCTGATAAGAGATATAACTTAGGAGAAGTAGGAAGATATAAGATCAATCGTAAGCTTAAAACAGGCATCGATCACGAAACGCTCGTTCTTACTAAGGATGATATTATCGCCATCGTTAAGTACCTAGTAAGTCTTACCAATCAGAAGGCAGAGCTTGATGATATAGATCACTTAAGTAATAGAAGAGTAAGAACAGTAGGGGAGCAATTGTATGCTCAATTCGGTGTAGGACTTGCCAGAATGGCAAGGACGATCAGAGAAAGAATGAACGTAAGAGACAACGAAGTATTTACGCCTATTGACTTGATTAATGCGCGTACACTTTCTTCTGTGATCAATTCATTCTTCGGAACGAGTCAATTATCTCAGTTCCTAGATCAGACCAATCCACTGTCAGAAATAACACATAAGAGAAGAATTTCAGCCTTAGGACCTGGTGGACTTTCAAGAGAAAGAGCAGGTTTCGAGGTAAGAGATGTTCACTATTCTCATTATGGTAGATTGTGTACAATTGAGACTCCAGAAGGACCTAATATCGGTCTGATCTCGACGTTATGCGTACACGCTAAGGTCAATAAGATGGGATTCTTAGAAACCCCATATAGAGAAGTGAAGAATGGTAAAGTGAATGTCAAGAGCGACGCTTTATATCTCTCCGCAGAAGGAGAAGATTTTAAGAAAATCGCTCAGGCAAATGCACCTATCAATGAGAAAGGAGCTTTTCAGAGTGATAGAATTAAGTGCCGAGAGCATGGTGATTTCCCTGTTCTAGCGCCTAAGGAAATAGAATTTATGGACGTTGCACCTAATCAGATTGTAGGTGTATCTGCTTCTTTAATTCCTTTCTTAGAAAACGATGATGCTAACCGTGCCCTGATGGGGTCCAACATGCAGCGTCAAGCTGTACCTTTAGTTAAGCCTCAGTCTCCAATCGTAGGAACCGGACTTGAGAAGAAGGTAGCTGAGGATTCAAGGATGCTTATCAATGCAACAGGTGACGGTGTAGTAAAATACGTTGACGCCAATGAGATTGTTATTGAATACGATCGTTCTGAAGAAGACAACCTCGTATCATTCGAAGACAATATCGTTAACTATAGCTTGACTAAGTTCCGTAGAACGAACCAAGGAACATGTATCAGCTTGAAGCCGATTGTAAGAAAAGGCATGCGGGTTTCTAAAGGTAGCCTTCTGTGTGAGGGTTATGCTACAGACAATGGAGAACTGGCATTGGGTCAGAACCTTATGGTAGCATTCATGCCTTGGAAAGGATACAACTTCGAGGATGCCATTGTACTTTCTGAAAGAGTAGTAAGAGAAGATGTGTTCACATCTATCCATATAGAAAACTTTGATATTGATATCAGAGATACGAAATTAGGAGAAGAAGAATTAACCAATGATATTCCTAACGTAAGTGAGGAAGCAACCAAGGATTTAGATGAAAATGGTATCATTAGAATCGGAGCTTGGGTAAAAGATGGTGACATCTTGATTGGTAAGATTACACCTAAAGGAGAATCTGATCCGACACCAGAAGAAAAGCTTTTAAGAGCGATCTTCGGTGATAAAGCAGGGGATGTAAAAGATGCATCGCTCAAGGCACCTCCATCTACTAAGGGAGTTATCATCGACAAGCAATTATTTGCGAGAGCGAAAAAAGATAAATTCCAGAAAGTACAGGAGAAAGAATTACTTTCTAAATTAGACGATAAGCATGCCATTGTTCTTAATGAACTGAAGACCATTTTAATTGATAAGTTGATGGTTCTGCTCAGTGGCAAATCTTCTGAAGGAGTAAAAAGTATCTACAACGAACAGATGGTGAGTAAGGGTACTAAATTCTCTCCTAAAGTGTTTAAAGATCTTGATTTTTCACAGATCGATTACACTGGATGGACTAAAGAAGATGAGACGAATAAACTGATTGCAAGGTTGTTACACAACTATTCTATCAAGGTTAACGAAGAGAAAGGAAGATATAAGAGAGAGAAGTTTAACATCAGTATCGGGGATGAACTTCCTGCTGGTGTATTAAAACTTGCTAAAGTATATCTAGCGAAGAAAAGAAAACTTAAGGTAGGTGATAAGCTTGCAGGAAGACACGGAAATAAGGGTATTGTTTCTAGAATAGTAAGAATGGAAGATATGCCATTCTTAGATGATGGAACGCCAGTTGATATTGTACTGAATCCACTAGGGGTACCTTCTAGGATGAA
The DNA here is from genome assembly GCA_964518915.1 of uncultured Saprospiraceae bacterium. Taxonomy (GTDB): domain Bacteria; phylum Bacteroidota; class Bacteroidia; order Chitinophagales; family Saprospiraceae; genus JABDLO01. Next base: position 6,848 of record CAZFJO010000063.1, on the reverse strand, counting down.
CCTCGGCCAGATATTCGAGACCGTTCTAGGATGGGCAGGTAAGAAGATGGGTATGAAATTCGGTACACCGATTTTCGATGGAGCAAGCATGGATGAGATAGAAGATTATATCCAGCAGGCGGAATTGCCTTCTCTAGGTCAGACCTATTTATACGATGGTGAGACTGGAGATAGATTCCATCAGCAAGCTACGGTAGGAGTAATCTACATGCTTAAATTATCACACATGGTTGATGATAAGATGCATGCAAGATCTATCGGACCTTACTCACTGATTACGCAACAACCACTTGGTGGTAAGGCACAGTTTGGTGGGCAGAGATTCGGTGAGATGGAAGTATGGGCTCTAGAGGCATATGGTGCTTCTAATATTCTGAGAGAACTTCTGACGATTAAGTCAGATGATATCATCGGAAGAGCTAAAGCATACGAAGCCATCGTAAAAGGAGACAATCTCCCTGAACCTAATATTCCTGAATCATTCAACGTACTGGTTCACGAACTTAGAGGTTTAGCACTCGATGTGAAGTTTGATTAAGTGCAGTAGGTGATCTGAAGAGGTTGCCTCATTATTGAAATTCTTTCCATTAATAATCAGTCTTAAGCAGTTTTTCTGCGCTAGACTAAACCATATAATTAAGCCATGGCATTTAAAAAGAAAGATTTAAAACCAACGAATCGATTCAGTTCTATCACCATAAGCTTGACTTCTCCAGACGAGATTCTAGAGAGATCACATGGTGAGGTGCTTAAACCAGAAACCATCAACTACAGGTCTTATAAGCCAGAAAGAGATGGTCTTTTCTGTGAGCGTATTTTCGGTCCTGTAAAGGATTACGAATGTTACTGTGGTAAGTATAAGAGAATCAGATACAAGGGTATTGTATGTGATCGTTGTGGAGTAGAAGTTACAGAAAAGAAGGTGAGAAGAGAACGTATGGGCCACATTAAGCTCGTAGTTCCTGTTGTGCATATATGGTTTTTTAAGTCATTGCCTAATAAGATCGGGTATATGCTTGGTCTATCTTCTAAGAAGTTAGAATCAATTATATACTACGAGAGATATGCAGTGGTTCAGCCTGGAGTTAAAGAAGAAGAGCTTTCAAGACTAGATCTACTTACAGAAGAAGAATACTTCGAGGTTCTAGATTCTTTACCTAAAGAAAATCAGATGCTTGAAGATTCTGACCCTCAGAAATTCATCGCTAAGATGGGAGCTGATGCAGTAAAAGATCTTCTAGAAAGACTACAACTTGATGATTTATCATACCAGTTGAGACACCAAGCGGCTAATGAAACTTCGCAGCAGAGAAAATCTGAAGCACTTAAGAGATTAAGAGTTGTAGAAGCATTCAGAGACGGACAGACACGTGTAGAGAACAGACCAGAATGGACAATCATTCAGTACCTGCCTGTTATTCCACCGGAACTAAGACCACTTGTACCTTTAGATGGAGGTAGATTCGCGAGTTCTGACTTGAACGATCTCTACAGAAGAGTAATCATAAGAAACAATAGATTAAAGAGACTTCTTGAGATTAAAGCTCCTGAAGTAATCTTGAGAAATGAGAAGAGAATGTTACAGGAGGCTGTAGATTCTCTATTCGATAACTCTAGAAAATCCAATGCCGTAAAAGCAGAAGGAGGAAGAGCATTGAAATCTCTAAGTGATATTCTTAAAGGAAAGCAAGGACGATTCCGTCAGAACCTACTTGGAAAAAGGGTAGATTATTCTGGTAGATCTGTCATTGTGGTAGGACCGACTCTACAATTGCATGAGTGTGGAATCCCTAAGGATATGGCAGCAGAATTATTCAAGCCTTTCGTTATCAGAAAGTTGATAGAAAGAGGTGTTGTTAAGACAGTGAAATCTGCTAAGAAACTCGTTGACAGAAAAGATCCAGTTATCTGGGAAATATTAGAAAACGTGTTGAAGGGTCACCCTGTTATGCTTAACCGGGCTCCGACACTGCATAGGTTGTCTATCCAGGCTTTCCAGCCAAGGCTTGTAGAAGGTAAGGCGATTCAATTACACCCACTTGTATGTGGTGCATTTAATGCGGATTTCGATGGGGATCAGATGGCGGTACACGTACCTCTTTCTCATGCCGCTATCCTAGAAGCACAGATGTTGATGTTGTCTTCTCATAACATGCTTAACCCACAAGATGGTTCTCCGATTACCCTTCCTTCTCAGGATATGGTTCTCGGATTATACTACCTTACAAAAGAATACCTTGATGGAACTGAAATCAAGGGACATGGAATGAAATTCTATTCTCCAGAAGAAGCGGTTATTGCTTACAATGAAGGAGTTGCAGAATTACATGCTTCTGTTAAGGTGAGGGTTAACACGGTAGATGAAGAAGGTAACCCGATTACCACTATGATGGATACTACCATAGGAAGAATCATATTTAACGAAAGTGTACCAGAGACAGTGCCTTATGTTAATGTTCTTCTTACTAAAAAGAACTTGAAGAAAGTTATCAGTAACATAATCGTATTAACCGATTTTAGTGTTACCGCTAAGTTTCTAGATGATATAAAAGGAAAAGGATTTTATTGGTCATTTAAGGGAGGATTGTCATTCAACCTTGGAGATCTTATTAATCCTACGATAAAAGAAAGAACCCTTGTTGAGGCTCAAGGAGAAGTAGACGAAGTATGGGATAACTATAATATGGGTCTTATTACAGGTAATGAGAGATACAATCAAGTTATTGATAAGTGGACATTTGCCGATAATAAGATTACTGAAAACTTGATGAAGGAACTGGCAGAGCACAAGAGTGGATTTAACTCTGTGTACATGATGCTTGATTCTGGAGCAAGGGGTTCTAAGCAGCAGATTAAGCAGCTGTGTGGATTAAGAGGACTGATGGCTAAGCCTAGAAAGTCAGGAGATACAGGTGGGGCGATTATTGAAAACCCGATCTTATCTAATTTCCTAGAAGGTCTTTCAGTACTTGAGTATTTTATCTCTACACACGGTGCGAGAAAAGGTCTTGCCGATACAGCACTTAAGACTGCCGATGCAGGTTATCTTACAAGAAGGCTGGTTGATGTATCTCAAGATGTTATCATCATGGAAGAGGATTGTGGTTCTCTGAGAGGTATCGATACAACTGCACTTAAGGACAATGATAATGTAGTAGAAACACTGGCATATAGAATCAGAGGTAGATATTGCTTATACAATATTTTAGATCCTGTTACAGATGAGATCATCTTAGAATCAGGAGAATATATAACTGAGGAAATCAGTGAAGCAATAGAGGAAGCTGGAATAGAAATGGTTACCATACGTTCTGTCCTTACATGTGAGGCTCAAGAAGGAGTATGTACCAAGTGTTACGGTAAGAACCTTGCTTCTGGTAGAATTGCAGAGATAGGAGACGCTGTCGGAATTATCGCTGCACAGTCGATCGGTGAGCCAGGAACACAGTTGACACTGCGTACCTTCCACGTCGGTGGTATTGCATCAGTAAGTAAAACAGAATCAAGCATCGTTTCTAAGTTCGATGGTAAAATCGAATTTGACAACGTGAAGACGGTTGATTCAGATGAAGGAGGAAAGCCAAGTAAGGTTGTACTTTCTAGATCTGGAGAGATTAAAGTAAAAGACCCTGATTCAGGAAAAGAGTATGTAACACACCATCTTCCTTATGGTGCGACTTTATTCGTTAAGAATAAAGGTACCATCAAGAAAGGAGATGTGATCTGTGAGTGGGATCCGTTTAACGCGGTTATCATTTCTGAGTTCGGTGGAATTACGAAATTCGAAGATATAGATGAAGGGGTGACTTTCAGAATAGAAAGAGATGACCAGACAGGTTATGCTGAGAAGGTAATTGTAGAATCTAAGAATAAAAAGAAGATTCCTGTAATTAAGATTGTATCTCCTTCAGGAGAAGAATTAAAGAGTTACAACCTACCCGTAGGATCTTATATCGCGGTAGACGAAGGAGCAGATGTTATTCCAGGTCAGAAGATTGTTAAGATTCCTAGAAAACTAGGTAAGATCCAGGATATTACCGGTGGTCTGCCTCGGGTTACGGAATTATTCGAAGCAAGAAATCCTTCTAATCCTTCTGTAACAGCGGCGATTGACGGTATCGTTTCTTTCGGTAAGATCAAGAGGGGTAATAGAGAAGTATTCGTAGATGATGAGAAGACGGGCCAGCGTAAGAAATATCTTGTAGGTCTTTCTAAGCATATCCTTGTTCAAGAAGGTGACTTCGTAAGAGCAGGAATGCAGTTGTCTGATGGAGCGATCTCACCACTTGATATACTCAAGGTAAAAGGTCCATTCGCTGTACAGACGTACTTGGTTAATGGAATTCAGGAAGTATATAGATCTCAAGGTATCTCGATTAACGATAAGCACATCGAGGTAATCGTAAGACAGATGATGAAGCGTGTTGAAATCATTGATCCAGGAGACACGAGTTTCCTAGAAGGAGAAGCTGTCGATAGACACAACTTCTTCCGTGAGAACGATTGGATTTTCGATAAGAAGTTCATAACTGAGCCAGGAGGATCTACCAACATGAAAGCAGGTAAGATCGTTTCAATCAGAGAGATAAGAGAAGAGAATTCTTACCTTAAGAGAAACGACCTTAAGCCAGTTGAGTTTAGAGATGCTGTTCCAGCTACTTCAACAACATTGTTACAGGGTATTACTAAATCATCTCTGGGTGTATTTAGTTGGATTTCTGCAGCATCCTTCCAGGAAACGACGAAGGTGTTGAGTACAGCAGCGATCGGTGCTAAGCAAGATAATCTTACAGGATTGAAAGAAAATGTAATTGTAGGTAAGAACATACCTGCAGGTACAGGACATGTCAATTGGAGAGATTTAATTGTAACACCGAAAAAAATTGAAGAAGTGTCTGAGGAGGAAATTGTAGAGACGGAATATGAATAGACATCAAGCACTATAATTTTAAAAGGGGTTGTTTCGGTAACGAATCAGCCCCTTTTTCTTTTATATCATTTTGATATGACAGATGATTAACATTTATCACACCCTAAGTTAAAAAGGAGTATAAGTTCTTCAACTTATACTCCTGAAACTCTAAACTTAAAAAAATGCTATATTTTATTCTATATCTTTTTTCTTGTCTACTAAATAGATTCGTGCAGTACAGGACTTTCCTTTTTTATCAACCATTGTTAACCGTAATACTGCTTCAGATCCGTTCTGTTTATTACTTAAAACGGTACAATTGTACCTATTGCTATTAGGAGAATTACAGTTGCCCAATTTTAAATGTGAGCTCGATGTGTTTTCAGGGTACCAAGAATAAGAATAAGGTGCAGTACCATTTGCGGTTGTCGCTGTATATGATACGTTGTCTCCAGCTGAGACCACAGAAGGACCTTGGATGTTACAATTAAATGGAGGTGTTTCTACATGACCTACAGCTTTTGCCACATCTACTATACCATACCCGTATTTAGAATTTTTCTTCGAAAAAGATGCACTGCTCTTTAATTTGTTGAATATGGTAGATGCACTTGCTGTAGGAAACTTCGACCACACGAGTGCTGCGGCGCCTGCCATAGAAGCCGTTGCAATGGACGATCCACCGACGTGAGAAGGTTTATTGCCTGACATAGTAAGTGAATGAGTGAGTGTGCCATTTGATTTTTCGAAAGGAACTACAAAATCTACTGCTCTACCATAATGACACCTTTCACAGTTATCTTTAACTGTAGGCCATGAAGTTTTAACACCTGTAACAGCAATAGTTTGTGGGCTTGACGCAGGCCAAATTACAACCTTTTTTACTGGCATCCATTTAGGTGTTGTCCCCGCTGCAGCAAATATAAGTTTACCTTGAGCTTTTGCCTGAATTATTAAGCCTTCACCAATTGCACTTGGAACAGGATTTCCTAAAGACATGCTGTAGATTTTTATATCAGATCTCGTGTTTAAGTACGCTAACCCTGACAGAAAATTAGTCAGATCAGTATGCAACACAACGTCATATATGCACTTTACAGAGACTAAACTTGATTTGTAGGCAATACCTGAAACTGTGTTGGTTTTTCTTGGTCCTGCAATTACACCTGACATGAGCGTTCCATGACCGCATACATCGTTTGGAGTTAATCCTATTGTGTGTACTTTTTGAATTGATCTTCCTGTTGACATTCCAGTTGCAAATTGAGAACCTAGTTTTGTTTGATTTGCACTTACTCCAGAATCCATTAGTCCGATTTTAATTCCTGCTCCAGAAGCATATTTCCACGCTTTTTCTATATTCATAAAATCATAATGATGAGGAATTATAGTGAGATTATTGTCGATTCTTCTATAGTTGCTATACGTAGCTGCATTGTTTTCACAACCCGGCAAAGGATTTTCTGAATTATTGTCATAATTAGAAACAGAAAACTCTGCTCCTTCGTAATCATTTACTTCTACATCTAGAACGTAAGGCAATCTTCTGATTTGCGCAAGTGTTTTATAGTCAGTGATTTTACATATAAGAACAGGTGCATATTCCATTTTAGTGATTTCTGTAGCACCTCCTCTCTCAAGAATTTTTCTCAATTTTTTTTCGACCCCTGTAAAAGAGCTTTTACTTTTTCTGGCATCACTCATGTAAGACTTTCTCTGTTTATCCCCATTAGGCGCGTAAGAGATTAAGATTTTATTGTCTCTAGAATTCATCAGTGCAGCGTACAGTAAGTCATCGTCGGCATCGTTCCAGGTAAAACCTGGAGAAGCATTTATTTTAGACTTTACCGCAGCTAGTGCTTGTTTCTTGCTAAAGCGTTGCTTGGGTGACTCTAATGCTTTTCGAGCTTTCACCTTGATCTGAGCCGTGGTAGGC
>CAZFJO010000062.1:11644-15074 GCA_964518915.1 uncultured Saprospiraceae bacterium | reverse complement strand
GAATATGCAAGAGATCCGATCAATATTGCCATCATGCCACAGATCAATAAAATGTATTGGACGGACGACAATGCAGGAGATATGTTTGTTGCAGATCTTGATGGAGGAAACATTGAGCTCCTCCACGGCAGAAGACACAATCACATCAGTCCATTTGGCCTTGAGCTTGATGCTGATGACGGAAAAATCTACTGGACAGATCTCTCATTATGGACCATCCATAGAAGTAATATAGATGGTACAGAAGTAGAAGAATTACTCAAGACAGAAGAATCGCAACAGATAAGATCTATAGAGGTCATCGGTGAATACCTATACTGGACAGAAACCATTGACTTCAGCCTTAAGAGAATGAAAAAAAATGGACAAGGTGAAATTGAAACTTTAAAGTCACCATCGGATTTCGATGCAGCTCCATTTAGAATTGCAACCTATGATGAGGATAACATCCTTCTTGCGATGCGATTTACCAATCAGATAATGAATTACAACGTCCCTTCGGGTGAACTGACCTTGTTTTTAGAAACTCCTGGTTTTGAAGCATACAAGATGGTTGTATACAACACATCGGACTTTCCATTAGATTTCGACGGAGATGGATTTTTCGAGGATGAAGATTGTGATGATGACAACTCAGAAATCCACCCTCATGCTGCTGATATACCAAATAATGAAATCGATGAAAATTGTGATGGGACTGACTTTACTTCTTCGTTGCATCTTGTAGATAATATCTCCCTTAACATCTATCCTAATCCAGCCCAAGATGTAATAAATATAGACATGGAAGGAGAGGTCGATTTTTCAGCTTCCTTGTACGATATCAATGGTAAGATGGTATCTCAATCTATAAATCAAGCCCAGATAAGACTCAATCCCTCACTTAAAGGAATGTATCTCCTGGAAATAATGAACCTAGAAACCGGGAATTCTGTCATAGAAAAGATAATTGTAGGGAATTAAAAGGATTTACTGTCCTACAATTAGATAATTCTGCGTTACATATATATTTGCAGAAATTGTGACTATAATCTTGACCGTATGAATTACAAAGTATCCAACCGTATATTATCCTTAATAGGCATATGCACAATGGTGTTCATTGCCTATAGCTGTAGTGAAGAAGTTATTACGCCTGATGTAGTTTCTACGGATATTTCAGTAACATCGAATACAACATCTATTACCTGGATTGATCAGGATGATCTCAATGCTCAACTAGAAGCAGCGATAACCTTTAACACAGGAAAAGCCCTTGACAACGAAGTAAATAAAAGCATCCAAATTGAAGCGGACTCTTCTTCTGCTACCGCATCTATCGCCTTTAAAGTTGCTTTCCAGGATGACTACTCAGACGTCATCCCTACTAACAATTCTGTAACCATTACGCTAATTAAGAATGCAGGATCAGTAGGAGGAACTACCTTAAGTGCAGACGGTCCTGGAGACACATACGCCTTGATAAGTTCTGTATTGGCTCCAGGTAGCAATCCGATTGAAGCCCCAGATTGTAGCCATCCAGGATTCGGTGATCACATAGATGAACTCTGGGATGACGAATTAAATAAAAATGTTTTTAGGTTCCACCTTCATACCGACTCAGACGATGATCGTTGCATCAATTTTGACCGCCAGAGAAACGAGATAAAATCATTCGATAAATCTCCAGACAACTTACTCGGTGTAGAAAATGAAACTGTCGTTTATACATGGAAATTCAAGCTTACAACCGGTTTTCAATCTTCTCCTAATTTCACCCATATTCACCAACTAAAATCTGTCGGCGGTTCTCTAGAAAGCATGCCTATGTATACCTTGACCACCAGAAAAGGGAGTCCAGACAGGATAGAACTTCGATATGCAGAAACAGATAACCAGGTAACCTTGTCACAGACTGAATTGCAACCACTCATAGGTTCATGGATTGAAGTCATTGAGACCATAAAGTACGGCACAAGTGGTACATACGACATTCTTATCCGCAGGGTAAGCGATGAATCTGTGTTATTTACCTATTCCACTGATGCTATCATTAATTGGAGACCTGGAGCATCATTCGTCAGACCGAAGTGGGGCATCTACAGAAGTCTAGAGAATGCTCAAGATCTCAGGGATGAAACGGTTCTCTATGCAGACTTCCATGTAGAAGAAATCTAGAGTCTATCTAACTGTTGTGCCGTATCGCTAAACATCCTCAGCTAGTCACAGATCATCATAATAAACTGTCTTATACCAGGAGGCCCTCTTAACTCATTGACTACATATAGGTCGCTTTTATTCCTGTTATCATTTTCCATGTACCTCTTTTTTCTCTATATTAAAGCAACCATCAACTGTTCTTTATACATTTAAATTTTACTGGAATTACAAATTTGTTACAATTATGGAAACGAAATATCTATACATAGGTTGCAATGGCAACATCGCAGCTATTGATGCCGTATCTGGAGAGATTGTGTGGCAGAAATCTTTGAAAGCTGGATTTTTCGGAGACAAAGTCCGAGAGAATGTAACCGTCTTAGTTGATAATGAAATTGTTATCGCAGGATGTCATGGACATGTATTTGGATTTGACAGTATGACCGGCGAGCAACTGTGGAGCAATAATCTGGAGGGCTATGGACACAACGATGTATCGCTCGCTATGTCCGAAAAATCAATTCAAGTTGTCAAGAAAGTGAAGCACCAATAAATTGAAAAGCATCATATATGCTTATCATATAATTTTACTTCAGAAGCGTTACATCGCCACTCATGTATAACTCCTGTCCTGTCTCATCTACTAACCGCACCACATAGACATACACACCAGGATCAACCAATACATTACCCGATTTTCCATCCCAGCGATCTCCTTTATGTATAAGATTTCCCCAGCGATCATAGATTGATAGTTCCTTAGTGGCTAGTTGAAAATCAGATGTAAAAACTTCAAAAAAGTCATTCATCCCATCTTCATTAGGAGAAAAAACATTAGGGATATAAATATCGATGAATTGTAAATCCAGAATGACGACTCTTTCGCAACCATTAGATGTCACCATCTCTATTTCATATTCTCCCTCAGAAGAAAATTCGTAACCTGAGTAATTAAAGGTAGAGCCTTCTAGGATCTGGACAGATATATTTTCTACCACAGGCTCTTCTTCCTCTACGACTAGGACTACTGTGGAATCACAGCCTTGAAACGAAGTTAAAGTATATTCATAGACACCTGATTCTTCTATTTTGTCTCCATTATAATCGAAACCATCTCCGGAACAAATGATTGCAAAATCCTCGGTTTCTATGACTGGTTTTTCAAATAAAAAATGATCCCCAATCCTGCATTGACCGCTATTTCTATTAATGATTCTGAGTTGGTAATTTCCTTCTCCATACATTTGCGAAAGCGAAGCATCGGTCTCTCCTATCAAGGCAATATTCTCTT
>CAZFJO010000062.1:9375-11544 GCA_964518915.1 uncultured Saprospiraceae bacterium | reverse complement strand
TTTTCGATTCCAGTGACAATATAGCTTTAATTATCTATGCAAAATAAATTAAATCTCACATTCAACCTATAAAGACATCATTGATAAAAGACGGCTACATGTGTAGTAGATCTTGTAGCATTTAATCGATGGCTTACAGGGTAATGTCGAAACAAATTGTGTGGAAGGATTAAAATCGACTTTCCTTCTGTAAATTAGCCTATAAGTTCTTGATAAAAGAAGAGATTCATATCTTGATATTCAGGGCTGCCTTTTTCTCATAGTTCATTAAATGAAACAATTATGAAAGATTCAAGACCCATCCACCCGGATTTAAAATCACTTCTTGACTTTAAGGATGATGAACTAGTAAAACTCTATAGTGACTTGAGACAGTTTATTCTTGAACTACACCCGGATTGCAATGAACTTCTTTATCATACACATGCCTTGACATCTGTATTTACAATTTCAGAAAAATTGTCTGATGCATTTTGTATGATCCCTATATATACCAACCATTTAAATCTAGGCTTTAATAAGGGAACGCTTTTAAAGGATCCGCACGGTTTATTATCAGGAACAGGAAAGTTAATAAGACACATAAGCGTAACTAATCCAGAAGATTATCAAAACCCACAAGTAATATCACTGGTCAGAGAAGCCATTGATTTTGCAATAAATGATATGGACAAGCCTAGTAAATCAATGGGCAAGACCATTTCTAAAATCAAAAAGAAATGACCGAATCCCATTTTGTTATCAAGTTGGATTCTTTTCATGAAAATCATAGACATAATTGATTTTCCGAAACTCAATTATAAGATAAATGTATACATCCGTTCAGTCCCTTAAATCAATCCGATGCCTTCATTACAATTATGAAACTTAAAAGAAAAACCATCTACCAAGCACTGGGAGTCTACTTATTCTCATGGCTTTTCATGATCGCATTGTTCCTTATCTATGATGTGTCTTTCGTCCATCTTACTAACCAACAAGTACTGATATCTATTCATTCGTTATTCATCGTTTTTTCATCCATCTTTTTCTTTATAAAGTGGCTTATTAAAACGTATAAATCAAGTGGCTTCGTCATCCTTGTTAAAAGGACGACCATCCGTTTCATCATCCCTATTGTCGCTGTTTTCTTTGCCGCAAAAGGAATGATTTCCTACAACGATTCAGACGACTTTCAATATCTATGGGACCATGAAGTAGAAAACAAAGGAGCATACGCCATTCAGAAATTTCAGAGTGACCATAAGTTCAGAGGCATAAGCCTATACCAACTAGGCCGAAATCGAAACTTACAGTTAAATGAAATCATCAAGAGCAATGTGGAGTGGCTTGCCGTGCACCCTTACTTCTCCCAACCTCATGAATCTTCTGCTACCGTATCAATAATAGAAGATGTCGGAAAATGGTCATCTAAAGATTCTATGTTTATAAGTGAAATTAATCAAGCAAGAGAAAAGGGCTTTTCGGTAATGCTTAAACCACATCTATGGTTGTCAGAAGGCTGGCGGTCTGATATTCATTTCGACACAGAAGAGGAATGGTTGCGATGGTTTACTGCCTATAAAAACCAATTGCTACATTACGCTTTACTCGCTGAGGAAGCTGGAGCTGAGCTCTTCTGTATTGGCACCGAATTAAGATCGTCGGTTGAGCGTTTACCGGAGCAGTGGATTCAATTCATCCTTGAACTTAAAACAGTATATACCGGCAGACTCACTTATGCTGCTAACTGGAACGATCCTATTCTAGAAATGGATATGAGGTTTTGGCAAGAATTGGATTTTATAGGTATTCAAGGTTACTACCCGGTGTCGGAAACTTCTAATCCGGAATTGAAGGATATTGTTGCTGGTTGGAAGAAACATATCGTAACTCTAGAAGAGATATCTAGGAAATATGGCAGACCTATACTCTTTACCGAGATTGGCTATCGAGCTGACAAGGATGCTACGGTACAACCATGGGAATGGTACGCGCCATGGAGTCCTCTTACCACTAAAAAATCTACACAAGCACAATTGCTCGCCTACGAAGGATTCTTTCAGTCACTATGGGATAAAGAATGGTTTGTGGGAAGCTTTATATGGCAATGGAGGAGTTTTGATTTTGGGATCCAAGGCAAACCCGCACAAAACATTATGACAAAGTGGTATAAATGACTATTATCGT
>CAZFJO010000062.1:0-9275 GCA_964518915.1 uncultured Saprospiraceae bacterium | reverse complement strand
AATTGTCAACTTCTGCTACTACACCTTGTTTGACTCTAAGTATTTCGATGACTACATAACCATCCTACCACTCGGTCCTTCAGGCAAGCCTCTTTCCGACATAGACCCTTCAGGAATAAATCTATTGATTGACGACATCATGAAAAACCAGAACGTCACAAAAAAAGATTGGTTGGTTGCAGGAACATCCATGGGAGGATACGCTGCATTTAATTTTGCTTATGTGAGACCAGAATTATTCGAAGGAATAATAACATTCCCTGGAGGTCTCCGTTCTGAGAAAATCTCAGACAAATGGGTAGATTATAATGTGCTCCTAGCGGTAGGAGAATTTGATGAAGTCGACTGGACATCATTGAATGAAAGTACAAGATCGAAGCTTGAAGGAAAGGTAAAAAACATTGAAACCTTTATCATAAAAGGAGAAGAACATATAATTTCCCCTGACTATGATATCGACAAAATCTATCACGCATACTTCAACATGAATAAATAACAAGGCCATTGTCTATTATTAAATACACCTAAAGATCAGTCAGAAATGAAAACCAATATAGATTATCAGTCAACTATAGACAGAATATACACTGACGTAAGCAAGGAAGAGAACCTAGGTGCAGTGGCTAACTATATTCCAGAACTCTCTAAAATCGACCCTTCTAGATTTGGCGCCTGTGTCAGGACCATAGATAATCAGACCTATGGTGTGGGCGATTGGCAGACCAAGTTTTCTATACAGAGCATTGCTAAAGTACTCTCCTTGTGCCTAGCATATAACATCATAGGCGACCGCATATGGAAAAGAGTTGGTGTTGAACCATCTGGCAATCCTTTTAATTCCTTAATCCAACTAGAGACTGACAATGGCATTCCTAGGAATCCATTAATCAATGCTGGAGCTATGGTCATCTGTGACATACTTATAAGTCATACAACAGATGCTAAGGAAGCGTTTTTGCAATTCATCAGAAATATATGCTCGAGCATAGACATCAACTATTCTGTCTCAATAGCTGAATCGGAAAAGTCAGTTGGATACCGAAACATCGCGTTGTGCAATTTCATAAAATCATTTGGCAACATCCATAACCATCCCGATGATGTCCTTGATTTTTACTTCCATATGTGTTCCATAGAAATGACATGTCAAGAATTGACCAGGACCTTCATGTTTTTAGCCAATGACGACTTCACCTCTCCTCATGATAAACGAGTACTGGATGTCAATCAAGCCAAGCGTATTAACGCAATTATGGAAACGTGTGGATTTTACGACGAATCTGGGGAATTCTCATTCAGAGTAGGATTGCCAGGAAAAAGTGGTGTAGGTGGAGGAATAATTGCCATTCACCCCAGCAAATATACCATAGCTGTATGGAGTCCTAAATTGAATGCGAAAGGAAATTCAAGCCGTGGAATTAAATTCTTAGAAACTTTTACCACATTGACTGGATCTTCGATTTTCTAAATGGATCGATTAATAAACGTCAAAGCATATGGAAGTACAATACCGTGTTGTGTTTCCCTTAATTTCACTAAATTGTAGTCGCTATAAACCATAGAAGCATATGAACCAAAATATAGTCTTGAAAAACAATCCAAAAATTGAATTCCAATTACTTGAAAATGGTTTTAAAATCATCGATGGCCAGACAGGAAAGAACACGGGTTTCTATCCTTACGAAGATCTACAATCCATTGAGTTAAACAAACTATGGTTTCCCAGACTGAGAAAATGGTTGCGCGCCATCACATGGGTTTTAAATACAGTTCCTTTCTTTCCAGATGAAGAGACCTATAAAAAAGCCAATATCATCATCAAGTTAGAAAATGCTATGCTTGGCATATGGTTGACGAATACCCATATGGCGGATATGGCTAAAAAGATAAAACTGTCTCTAGATGAAAAGATCAATTACTAGCTAAGAGATCTTATTTATTATCTAATTATATCCACAGACAGATTCAACAGCATAAATTTATGAAGATAGCGCCTATAGTACTCTTATTTCTGCTACTTCTATCCTGCAGTTCCGAGCGTAATAAGATCCCGAAAAGCAAAACCTCCATTCCTGAGCAGATTGTAAAACCCGAGATACAAGCCTTACTGGACGGTGCAGAGGTAACAGGATCTATTCTTATATATGACAAGAATAATGACACCTATTATTCCAATGATTTTAAATGGGCTTCTGAAGGCAACTTACCAGCATCCACCTATAAAATACCCAATACAATTATCGGACTTGAAACGGGCGTTATAGAAAACGACAGTACCGTATTCTTATGGGATGGCGAAGAAAGGAATATGGATAGATGGGAACAAGATCTCGTATTAAAAAAAGCTTTTCAACTTTCATGTGTCCCTTGCTATCAAGAAGTCGCTCGTAAAATAGGAACTGCGATAATGAACGGTTACGTGCAGAAACTCCAATACGGAAATATGCATATCGATTCTAGCAATATCGACAACTTCTGGCTACTAGGTAAATCTAGGATAAGTCAGATGCAGCAGATTGATTTTCTTATGAAATTATACTATAGGGAATTACCCATTTCTGAAAGAACAATGAAAATCGTGAAGAAAATCATGATTACTGAGCGATCAGAGGAATATACATTGAGTGGAAAGACCGGTCTATCGATTGAAGATGGCAATTACAATGGCTGGTACGTCGGCTATGTGGAGTCTAATAACAATGTGCTCTTTTTTGCTACCAATATGGAACCTAATGTAGATAGTGATATAGACCATTTCATAAAAAAGAGAATAGACTTAACCCTATCGGCTATAAAGGAACTGAACATGATCGATTAGACAGTAGATTCTTTCTAATGATTAACAACCAGATAGGATTACTTATACCATAAAAGAACATCAAAAAGCCTTTCATAGGGCACGGATAGATCACAGAGCTTTAACCGTCTTACGCATGACGGTAAGGAATTCATTTCTATTTTTAGTCATCATATTTTATGCTATTTTCGCGTTCTTGATGAGTTACCTATATTCGGGTCTGATCGAAAACAATTATGAGGCTTTCTAAAACAAATACAGAGATCTATTATTCTTTTTCTAATAAATAGTATTCAATGAAAATATTAAAATCAGTAGGTTGTAGCATCATTTTCTTCTTGCTTTTATCTACGTATGCCAAGGCTGAAGTATTTTATGTGACCACCCAACAAGAGTTCGACAATGCGCAATCCAATGCGAAAGCGAATGATTCTATTGTATGGAGAAACGGCACCTATACGGACATTTTTATGGAAATAGAAAAAGACAACCTCACCATTATGGCAGAGGAATTAGGTAAAACTATTTTTACAGGGGAGTCTTACGTAGACATTAAAAGTGACAACATTAACTTTATAGGGTTTCAATTTCTAGATGGAAATATAGGGCAAGAGCATGTCATCAATGTAAGAGGCAGCCATGTACTCATTACCCAGATAAATATAAGAGCTTATACTTCATATAAATACTTGCGCGTAAGAGAAGAGAGCCAGTATACGACGATCACCTATTGTAATTTCGAAAACAGACTCAACCTCGATGATCAGAATATCCTTTCTCTTCTAGTTGATGATACGAATCCTGGCTACCACAAGGTACAATATTGTTCCTTTAAAAATTTTGACGGTACGGGAAATGACTTAGGAATCGAACCTATAAGAGTGGGTGTCAGCACCCAAGCAGACTTTAATAGTCGTTGTGTTGTAGAATACTGTTACTTCACACAATGCAATGGTGACGGCGAACTTATATCTAGCAAAGCAAGCCAGAATGTATATCGATTCAACACATTTGAGGATAACCCCAGAGCGGAACTCGTCCTCCGTCACGGATCAGAATCCATCGTCTACGGTAATTTCTTCCTCAATGGAAAAGGCGGTGTGAGAGTCAGAGAAGGACAAGATCATTACATCTACAACAATTATTTTTATGAGATAGATGACAGAGCTATTTATATCCAGAATGAAGATTCAGACCCTCTAGACAACATCAACATTGCCTTTAATACGATTGTAGATTGTTCAGAGATAAGATTAGGAGGGACAGGCAACGACAAGCCGACCAATGTTACTTTTACCAACAATATATTTTCTGATCCAGACGACGATCTATTTGAAGATGCCACTGGTACGGAAACTTGGATAGGCAATATTGCATTTGGTGACTTAGGGATTTCTGTTCCTTCCAGTGGCGTGTCTAGACAAGATCCCCTTCTTGTAAAGAATAGCCAGGGCTTTTTTGGCTTGGACGCCAATAGCCCCGCCATCGATGCAGCACAACCTGGTTTTGCTTCACTTCCTGAGTTTATGGGCGTGGAGAACATCGATACGGACCTACTTTTCGACATGATGAAACAAGAGCGTCCTTCATCCATTGCAGAAAGAGATTTAGGAAGCAATGAATATCCGCACAATGTACCGATTCAGCCATTTGCGACAGAAGAAAATACAGGTCCAGATTACAACACTTCGACAACGACAAGTGTCCAGAAAATCGCTCAGAATGTAAGTGACTTCCTTAAGGTTTATCCTAATCCAGTTTACGACACCTTAACCATTGAAACCAATAACAAGAGTAAGGCTAGACTTAAAATCGACATTTTTAATACAGAAGGAAAAATGGTATATTCTATTCCTACTCAGACGATAATCGCAGACAAGTTGACCCTGTCTTACAACATTGGTTTTTTTCCAGCTGGGATATATACCATGAGGGCAACCATTGAAGACATTCCTAGTGGTCCTAAGAAGATGCAGTCGATTAATTTCAGTAAAGTTGAGTAAATCTATATAGACCTTGTGCCTTCATTGACTTAACTTCGAAAACTAAATTACATGACCGCGGGATCTCGGCTAAAGAAGAAATCGTCTTTCTCGATATATAGATATTTTCTGATGCTATCCGCGTTATGCACTTTGTTAAATTGTGCGCCTAAGGGCACCTATGATGGATATGATGTCGACATCTATAGAACTTCTCATGCAGGAGACAACCTCCAGTTGTTACCCAGTAAATCATCAGAAACAGTTACACCTGAAGGCAACCAAGTGCAATTGAAGTTGATTCCAGAAAAAGAGTTTCAAGAGTACTGCGGTTTCGGCGCCTCATTCACTGAATCCTCAGCCTGGAATCTGGCACCCATTCCGGAAGAATTACGTATTGAAGTATTGACTAAATTATTTAGCCCGACAGAAGGCGCTGGCTTTACGCTGACCCGCACACACATCAACAGCAGTGATTATTCTAACGGCCACTACACGTATGTCGATGAAGGAGATGAAGACCTTTCTACTTTCAGTGTACGAGAGGATATGAAAGGTTTTTCTGGTGACGAAAACGAACAAGTAAGAGGTGTGGAGCTGGTAGAACCTGGGTATGACATTATACCGATGATCCTAGAAGCAGAGAAAATTCCTGGAGCAGATTTCAACATCATTGCTTCACCGTGGAGTCCTCCATCTTGGATGAAAGCAGGAGAAACCGATGTTATGACGAATGGATCTTTACTGCCTAAATACTACACTGCGTGGGCTCGATATCTATCGAAGTATGTAACCGCCTATGCAGAACAAGGAATAGAAATATGGGGTATTACACCTCAGAATGAACCCTTACATGCCCACGATGCGCGCTGGGATAGCAATGGATTGAACCCAGCACAAGGACGTGATTTTCTGAGAGACCATCTGGGGCCGCAATTGGTTAAAGACGGGCATCTAAAACTTGGTGATTTAGAAAGTGGACTTCGAGTTCTAATTTATGACCACAACAAGTCAGTCATGAACGATTATGTCGCACCTACATATAGTGACATGGAGGCTTCTAAGTACGCGTGGGGAACAGCATTCCACTGGTATGCTAACTCTGAATTGGACGAAAACAACTGGTATGCGGAAGAACTAGACAAGCACCAGAAGACATGGCCTGATAAAGGAATGATCCATACGGAATCAAGCATAGATATAGATGCCGAAGACCCTATCGGGCAGTACTGGAGAGAGAGTACTGATTATGCAGGCGTCTTCATCCCATTCGATACGTATGCATATGATATAATATCTAACTTGAACCACGGTGCCCAAGGATATGTGGAGTGGTGTATCATACTTAGTAATCAAGGACAGCCTAATCCATATGACAATTTCAATAGTGCGCCAGTCCTCATCCATCCAGAAACGGATGAAGTAACCTATACCCCACTCTATTACTTATTGAGTCACTTCAGTAAGTTTATACGACCCGGTGCGCGTAGAATCGCACTAGAAGGAGATACTGAAGAAGGCCTTATATACACAGCAGCTAAGAACGAAGACGGTTCTATTGCTCTTGTAGTTTATAATAAGAACGAGGACCCGCATAATCTAGCAATCTCTCTTGAGAATAAAACATACGATGTGGAGATATCCCCCAGAAGCTTACAGACTATCCACGTTCATAAGGATTAGATAACGCAGTTGAAAACTACTCATTCTATTCCTTATACTTCCGTCAAATAAGCGGTTGATCAACCATTTAAACTAAGTATAACAGAACAATAACAATGGGTTATACTATATATCTAAACGATTGGTTAGTTTTGCACCCATACTACATGGCTAGAACAAAACAATACATAGAATCAGAAGTACTAGAGAAGGCAATGTTCCTCTTCTGGAACAACGGTTATGAAAACACCTCTATGCAGATGCTTGAAAAAGAGATGGGCATCAATAAGTTCTCTATATACGCTAGCTTCGGCAGTAAACATGGATTGTTTCTTGAAAGCTTAAAAGCGTATAAAGAAAGATCGAAAAAAATATTCGCCAAGTTGATAAGCGCGAATAATGGTGTTGAAGACATAAAGGTGTTTTTCTACGATTCTGTAGAAAACTGCAACCATGCAGATATACCTAACGGATGCCTCCTGACCAATACCTACAATGAATTTCATGCATCAGAAGACGCCATTATTAAACGCAAGATGAATGAATTCGTAGGTGAACTAAAACAACTATTCATTGATAAATTAAGCATGGACAGATCTAAAACTGAAGAAACAATCTTGAGACAAGCTAATTATCTTCTGCTAGCCAAGCATGGATTGGCTCTTGCTTCTAAAATTAATTCTAAAAAAGAAATAGAGGACTTTATCGAAACTACTTTTAATAATATCTAAATATAATTTTTAACCCATAACTAAGCTGTTGCTTAGTTATATCAACTATCAAACAAGTAGAATATGAGCACATTGAAAATTCACAGTATTGAGACTGCACCACAAGAAAGCAAGCCCATGCTAGAAGGCGCTTTACAGAGATTCGGTATGGTCCCTGGTTTGCACGGAGTATTGGCTGAATCTCCTAATACATATCAAGCGTATGGGAAATTGCACGAACTATTCCAAAACTCCTCTTTCAATAACGAAGAGCTTACCGTCATATGGCAGACCATCAACGTGGAACATGAATGTCACTACTGTGTACCTGCTCATACAGGAATAGCGCATATGATGAAAATCGATTCAGCGTTAATTGATGCGCTTAGAGATAGAACAGAAATTCAAGACAATAAACTTCAGGTATTGCACGAAACAACGCTTAGCATTGTCAGAAACAGGGGTAGAATATCAGATGCTGAACTTGAAGCTTTCTACGCTGCTGGATATGGACAAAAACAAGTTCTAGAAATCATTCTAGGAATAGCACAGAAAACAATCAGCAACTACACCAACCACATCGCCAATACGCCGATTGATGAACCATTCAAGAAATTCGTCTGGAATAAATAATTAATAAAAGAAAAAACAAACTTATGAAAATCCATTTCATTTTACCTATCCTGTTTTTAGCGATCATGTCGTGTAAGCCATCTACAGATTCTAATGAACAAGACTCTACAGAAAGTACGACTGAAGCGGAGTCTACAGTTACCTTCGACAATAAAGGGCATGAACTCGTATATAACATGGTTCAGAAAGTAGGTGATTACAATAAATTTTTAGAAAAGAAAGATGTTGTATATACCTACACCTACGCGACACCAGATGGTAAAACAGACATCTCTACTGAAAAGTACATATTTGATGGAGAGCTATCATATGGCGCATATTCTCGTCATGAAAGAACCTCGCCTGAACTAGAAGGACTGATTGAGCAAGGATACGATGGAAACGAATACTGGTTTAAAAATAAAGGAGAAGATGTAACAGATGAAAAAACACTAGGCAGTGTTGCCTTCAAGCGTCCTACTAATTTCTATTGGTTCGCGATGATGCCTAAGTTACTAGACCCTAATTTAATCTATGAATACGTAGAAGAAAAAACCATCGGAGACGCTACATATGATGTTGTAAAAGTCACTTTCGAATCTCCTGATGGAAAGCCTAAGGACATATACCAAGTTTACATTAACAGGAAAACGAACTTGGTTGATCAGTTTTTATTTACGGTTATGGATTTTGGGAGAGCAGAGCCACTCTTGATGAAGGTAGAGTACGAAGACATAGGAGGTTTATTAATCCCATCTAAACGGATGTATAAAGGTTCTAACTGGGATGCTGAAGAAACAGACGATCCGTGGATAAATGTAAACTGGACAGACATCAAGTTTGACAATGGATTAACCATAGCTGATTTCAAAAAATAAAAGGACATTAAGAGAAACCTACCTCGCGTTTTTACAGGCCAGATAATTCCGTATCTGGCCTTTTTATTTTATTGCAACAGACATACCATTACATTATTGAATAGTTAAGTTATGGAAAGCAATACAACTTATGACAGAAGAACCAAACTATCCAAGGCGACATAAAGTCTCATTCTTCATTCTGGGAGTAAAATAATAGATTAAGTAAACTAATTTTGCCTTTACAACTCAAACACTTAATTATAAATTTTTGATATGAAAAATATATTTATTCTCTTATTGATTATAGGTCCATTGTTTATGACCGGTTGTTCTTCTGAGGAAATGGAAGAAATGGAAGAAACTCCGTTTTCTTTTGAAGGAAAATGGCTAGGAAGATGGACAGACAGTTTATTCGGGTCTGTTTCTGTATCTGCTATAGTTTCTGCATCGGGAGATAACAAATATGTCGGCAGCTTATACGTAAGAACAGGTGCAAATGCGGCTTACGAACCTGGTTATGGAGGTCCCAACGATGGTACTATAAGTTTCCAAACCGATGGAGGAAACAATGTTACTTCGTTTACATACAACCAAAACGCCCCAGAATATAAAGGTGGATGTCCTGGAATCTATGAAGGGTCAGGTGCTATCG
>CAZFJO010000061.1:9508-15153 GCA_964518915.1 uncultured Saprospiraceae bacterium | reverse complement strand
AAAATGGAATCTAGTAGATCATCGCTGCTGATCTCTCCTGTAATTTCTCCCAAGTGGTGCAACGCCTGCCGGATATCCATGGCGATGAAATCACCCGTAATCCCAGAAGTCAATCCGTTGAGTACAGCATCCAGAGAAGCATACGATTTATGTAAGGCATCGTAGTGTCGAGAATTAGATACGATGGTCTGATCCATAAGTTGTGGATTGTCTATGACTGTATGATACAGAAGATCCTTGATGGCTTCCATATTCATCTTGTTTTTAGCAGAAGCTGTAATCAGGTTGCCCTTCGTTATCAACTCACTCTTATAATAATCCTCAGGCTTCACATATGGATTGAGATCCATTTTATTAGCGACAAAGATCTGCTTGCTACCGGAGGTAAGCACCTTGCTTCCTTGAAGAAAACGATCTACATCTTCCCAGAGATCTTCAGGAGTAGATTCCGTTACATCGAACAAGTATAGTACAACCGTTGATTGTTCAATTTTCTCTATCGTTTTTTCTACACCGATCTTTTCTATCTGGTCTTGCGCCCTCCTTATTCCCGCCGTATCGATTAAGCGAAAATCTATGCCACGAATGTTTAATTTTTCTTCTATGGTATCCCGCGTCGTTCCCGCAATATCCGAAACAATGGCCCGGTCTTCATTCAGTAGGGCATTCAATAATGTAGACTTACCTGCATTGGGCCTACCAGCAATAACCGTGGCAACACCATTCTTTATAACATTTCCAAGATGGAATGAATCCATCAGCTTCTTAATAACTCCTTGGATCTTTACAATTAAGTTTTCTAGTTTCTGCCTGTCGGCAAATTCTACGTCCTCCTCTCCGAAATCCAATTCTAATTCTATCAAGGCTGCAAAATCTATCAACTCTTGTCTCAACTCCTTGATCTCTTCTGAGAATCCGCCGCGCATTTGCCGTAGAGCGAGATCATGACTCCCCTCATTATCTGAAGCAATTAAGTCGGCAACTGCCTCCGCCTGAGCCAGGTCTAACTGACCGCTGAGAAAAGCACGCATTGTAAATTCTCCTTTCTCTGCCATCCGTACACCTTGTCTCAAAAACAACTGGATGATCTGCTCAATAATATACGTAGATCCATGGCAGCTGATCTCCAGGACATCTTCTCGAGTATAAGATCTAGGCGCTCGGAACACAGTGGCTACACACTCATCTAGTAGCTTATCGTTCTCGTCGTATAGCTTCCCATAGTGTACCGTATTCCCTTCTACTTTCTCTAAATTCCTTCCCTTAAAATAGGTGTCCACAACAGATATAGCATCGGTACCAGAGAGACGGATGACTCCGATGGCGCCTTGGCCCGGTGGCGTAGATAATGCGATGATTGTGTCGGTAAGGTTGTACTGCATAGAGCAAAGATAAGCCTTCCACATCAAGTATTGCAGAATAATATTCTAAGTTATCCGTAAGTTCATGGAGTGTTATCGGACATTAAATATCACCACCCTTAAAGTTTAATGAATGGGTAGCTTTCGTTGCCTACAACGACAAAATAAATACCTGATTGCAATGGCCGAACATCTACCTTACTTCGAGTCGAAACAATACTTACAACCTTTCCGGCTTGGTCTATTATAAGTGCTTCTTTTATCTCATCACCTATATAAATGAAATCGGATGAAGGGTTAGGGTAAATGCTTATTCCTTCCTGTACTTCTAGACCAAGTACAGAAGAAGTATTATCTGTTTCTACATCTATTATTGCCGACGTCCCATCAGCATCTAATAATGTATTGTAAATCTTACAATGATAGGATCCTGCAAGCGCTTCGCTACCGATCAATAAAAGTGTACTATCTGTCGCTCCCTCGATAAAGGCGTCGTTATAATACCACTGATAAGTATCAGATGAACCTCTGGTTATGGCATCCAGCTCCAGAGTATCTCCTTGCAAAAGAACCACTTCTTCTGGAATCCCATACTGCTGATCTGTCGAAGAAAAAATGGTGATATCCATAAGTGCATCATGCATTACTTCTAATTGCTGGAAGGGTATTTTATTGTTATTGAATTTATAAACATGAGCACTTGCGAATGAAGAAAAATTTCCTACACTGTCGATTGTATTACCTTCAACGCTAAGATCTCGAAGGGTAGAAGCATCGAACATCTCTGGACTAAGTGACCCACTAAAACGATTGTTGCTTATTAAAAAAGCAGTTAATTCTGTCATCTTATTTTCAATCAATGAATCCAGTCTTCCTTCTAAATTATTCATCCCTAATTGCAAGGCACGAAGATTAGGCAAGGAAAATAATCGAGCATCTGGAATCCCTTCTAGATTCAATCTTATAAACCCTACACTGACCAGTTGTTCCTCCCCTACTACCCATGAAGGAAATGGTTGATCTTCCATATCTTGCATGCCGATTGAAAGTGTCTCAATATCCATCGCTGATAGATCCGGCACTGTACCGGTAATTCCATTCTGAAAAAACCCGAATTCCTTGAGACGCAATTCTGTAATCCAGGATGGAAATGGCTGGTCGATGATGACTTGATTAAGGGTTAATTTCTCAAGTGCTGGCATGTCTCTCAACCATTCTGGCCATCCGCCCAACTGCAGATTGTAGAACTGTAACTTTAACGTATTCAATGATTCCATTCCGCTTAAATCGGGTATCGTGTCTTTAGAATTATCGATGCGTCCAGAATGTCTAATTATCAAGCTTGTCAGACTATCAAGATCATTGAAACTTTCTGGAAGTGTGCCTTCTATGTTTATGTTACTTAAGGTAATACTCTTTAGGTGGGATAGATTTCCTATTTCGGCAGGAATTCTACCTATCATTTTTTCATCTGACCGAGTAAGCGAGATAGAAACTACTCGCCCATCTTTCCATTCCACACCATCCCAACTTCCAGCTAAACCATTCCAATTGTATGCAGTCCATTCAGGACCATTCATTGATTCCCAGAAAACCTTCAGATTAGTAGAATCCTCTTCGTTGAAATGCTGCGCATAACTTGTTTCTAGAAGAAAAGTCAAGGTGAGTAAAATGAAATATTTCATAGTTAGTAGGTTTAAGCAAAATTACAACATACCAGCTACTTCTCTCTGATCATTGAGCAAAGTGTTGCGTTCATCTATTGAATCCATTGTATTCCGAGATGGAAGGGATGGACTCGATTCCCCATTTTATAATCACATCTATGGCAATTACGGTCAATTTAGTATAGGAACTCTAAAGAAACTCTTAATCAATATTATGACTGAGTTAAATGGCTTGGCCTATTTTGACTAATGACGAAGATGTCATAGTTTCAGAAAAGTTAATTCATCTTAAATCCATAGATTATGAATAGACCCATTATCTTTCTTTCAGGATTACTGACCTTTATACTTTCCAGTTGTTCCACCCTTAATAAGTCATCCTATACTGGAGATTATTATGCGCCTACTTATGAAGTAAATATATATTATGAGGAAGAAGATATTCCTCTAGATTACAAGGTCATCGGAAATGCAAAAAATTCAAGTTATCGTGTCAAAACCTTAACCCCTGCCCAGTTAAGAGATGTGACGATCAGAGAGGCTATGAATGCAGGTGCAGATGCTGTTCTTGTTACAACGACCGTTCCTAGCAAAAACAACAACGGAAGTAAAATTGTTGAAAGCATCTTCCTAAGATTCAAAGATTATCAACCTATTGAAAAACAACCCTAATAGTGTTTACTACAACCAATAACACCTTAGATACAGATTAAGTCCTAAATGATTTCTTAAACAATATTACAATGGAGTTAAACCGAAACTTTAGACTTGTATCAATCCTCCGGATGTTATAACTTAAAGCAATTACCATCACCCTTTAATTCTCCAACTATGAAAAAAGTATTTACACTATCAATAATTTTCACGCTACTACTAGGGATGAGTTGCACTCCTAGAATTGCCTACCTAGGTGATTATTATGCCCCTACCTACGATGTAGAACTATTTTACGACGAAGGAGACATAGAAAAAGAATATAAAGTAATCGGGATTGCTAGAAATGAAGGTGATGAACTAGAACGAGACAATCTAGAAGCCATAAGAGACGAGATGATTAAAAAAGCGAAACAGGTAGGTGCAGATGCTATTCTTTTTGTCAGTGTAGCTAGCAATAGCAACAACGGATTTGACAACGACAGCAATAAGATTGTAGAAAGTAAATTTCTACGATATAAGTAAGTTATTTTATTGCGATCTTTCTAGTACCTCTATCTGTTACCAGAATATAGAGTCCTCGGTGCAATGATGACACATCTATCTGTCCATCATATTTTCCTGATCGGATGAGCCTACCTTGTAGATCGTAAATCGAATAATTCGTTAATCGCTTGATTCCTGAAATTACAATAGATTCATCAGCTGGTTGAGGGAAAACGTGCCATTCATAACTATGATGTGAATTGTCTATAGAAGAAGTAGATTCATAAAACACACCCGTTTCTTCTAGCGACGAAGATCCACCTGTTAATTCATTTTCTATATGACATCTGTAGTAACCTGGCCTATTTTCTTCAGTAGAAACAACCAAGGTTTTGCCATTTTCTCCTTGAAGAATTTCATCGTCGAGGAACCAAGTATATACATCATTTTCACCAGCTGATATTGCATCAAGTGTAACGGATTCTCCATCCTTTAAAATAACGGAATCTGGAGCCTCATAAACCTGATTGTCATAACTAAAACTGGTTCTGTCTTTAAATACAGGATACAACAATTCGAAATCTTCATGAGGGATGGCATTGCCTGTTAAATTGACAATATTCAATTGATTAAAAGGCGTAAAATCTCCTATACCAGTAAGACGATTGTTTTCTACTCTGATATCCTTGAGTACATCAGGGTTAAAAGAATCGGGGCTCAGTATTCCAGAGAATTGATTATTAGAAATCCAAAAATTCAGAAGGTTAGGAAGTGTATTGCCTAATAAAGAAGATAAGTCTCCTGTCAACCTATTTCCTCTTAAATTAATCTCAGTCAAGTTTTCATTGTCGAATACAGCACTAGGTACTTCCCCTTCTAAATTGATATCTTCTAGAATCAGTCTATTGAGACTTGGTACTGAAGATATCCAGTCTGGGAAAGAAGAAGGATCAAAATTCTGAACACTTAAATTCAAGGTAGTAAGGTTCTGTGAAGAGAGATCAGGAATTGAACCAGTAATACCATTTTCACTTAAAACAATAGCTGTAAGGTTTAATTCTGAAAACCAATCTGGAATAGGCCCATCAATTTTTACCTTTGCAAGAACTAAGGTCTCAAGTACTGGAAGTTCCCTTAACCATGTGGACCAATCTCCAACCTTATTATTCAACCAGAAATCAAATTGACCAAGTGCAGTAAGGCCACTTAAATCCGGAATCTCATATGCTGAATTGTCAATCGAACTAAATCCATTAACAGATAATGACTTCAATTTTTTCAGTTGGTTTATTTCTATAGGAAGTGTTCCGATAACTTTCTGGTTGACCATCCTAAAAAGTTCTAACTCACTTAGATTTCCTACTTCAGCAGGAATACTTCCTTCCATTCCCACATCTCTATTTCTTAGATTTATATGAGTCACTCTTTCTTCTCTCCAGCTTAAACCGTCCCATTCTGCAATAGGGCCAGTCCAGTC
>CAZFJO010000061.1:2337-9408 GCA_964518915.1 uncultured Saprospiraceae bacterium | reverse complement strand
TGAATGGCGGAACCTTAATAACACCCTTGAAAGAATCACTAGTAATATCGCGTACAATGATAAGCCTAATGCATGCCCTGCATCATGATGAGCCATGGTTGCGAGAACTGCATCGAAGAAGAAGCCGGCATAAGCCCACTCCGCAAGAAAACGAGGTTTATCTACTAGCACAGCGATCACACCTAGTACCTTAGCAATGGCCAGTGGGTACACGATATAAGTAGGAAATCCTAGGTGAGAGAAAAATCCTTTTACCATTTCATATTTCGTGAAATACATCTGTGCAGAATAAAGGAATATCCCACACATCGCTGCTGTGGCAACCCAGTAAGCAATCTTCTTAATGTCCATGATTAAAGAGACTTGTGACTACCATCACAGAATCCAGGGTTACTTGTCTGCTTACAAGTACAGAAGTATGCTGTTTTCGTTTCTTCAGCGATGAAAACCATCGGCTTAAAAGAGGTAGGCTTGTGCTTTCCGTCACAGAATGGTTGATTCTCAGATTCACCACATGTACACCATACATAACGCTTTCCAGCTTCTAGATCTACAGGGATAGGGACTGTCCCAGCTACTTTAGGTTTTACGTCGCTCATATTATTTCGTTTATTAAAACAATGATAATAAAATAATTTAAGCAAATAGAATAATCCACTCTTACTTAGGAGGTAATAAAGTCCTAGGCTAGACGTAATCACAATAAGATTGTATTTCAGGATTCCTATTGTAATTCTTGGGGTTCGATATGGTATACAACTTTTCTTAAGTCAAGTTTTCTAAGTACTGTTTTTATCTGGGCGAGATATCTCATCTTAATGGTTCGGTCTGCCTGCAGATGAACTTGAATTTTATCTAGATCTTCTATAGAATACTTACCTTTTAATAATTCAAGATTAGGCTCTACAGACTCCATAGAAATGATCCTATCATTGAGCTGAACCAGAATATCATCCCTTGAGTTACCAGTCTTGCCGACCCAGATGTATAAATCACCTGATTCTATATCAATCTTGTTAAAATGAAAAACACTCGGAAGATTAACATCAACTTTAGACGTTGAATTACGGAGGACAGTTACTACCATAAAAAAGAACAGCAGCATAAAGATGATGTCTGGCAGAGAAGCTGTCGATATTGCTGGTATAGACCTTGTTTTTTTTCGATACATAATCTACTTTCTGACTTGAGTTAATAAGCTATAGGATCTGATTCAGAAATCCTTCTCGGAAATATACTTTTGATTTTATTCCGTTCCGAAATGGATAAAAGGCTAAATGAATTACCAAAACTTTTCTGGGCCTCTTCTTCCCAGATCCGATCGTATCCATTTTCAATGGCGCTGTACACCATTAAGTAAGGTTGATACTCTGTCCGCTCATCGTGTATAATAGACACAACAGCTTTATCGGGACTTGTAGAACCAGAAGCCAGGTTACGAGGGTTAAGGATAAATTCATATGTAAGATTGCTTAATTCTTCAACCCTACTTTCTTTCCCCTCTACCATCACTTGGTTATCTGCATTTATTCTGATAGACAAGACATTTCTATCTGCAGCTTGTCCAGGTTCTCCTTCATAATAAGGAGGCAAAATAACTTTCAATCCTTTTTCTTGTGCGATGGTAGTTGCAACCAGAAAAAAAATTAACAGAAGGAAGGCAATGTCTGCCATAGATCCTGAATTGATTTCATTGTTCATCCTTTTTCTTATTCTTTTTCTCATGACAATTTTATTTTAGTAAATCCTTATCTCAAGAAAACCCATAGCAGTCCTGATGGCAATGACGACCTATTGATTTTTCTGCATATTAATTCTTATCGAGGGTGGATGCATTTTCATGCAAATGTTCAGCGTATCCCCTTCCTACTTAAAAGATGTGATTCAAGAGAAAATGGTTGTATGATGTTGAGGCATACATGAAATTAAATTATTAATTTTCCACCCAACTTTATAAAAAATAAAGGGAATGGATCGAAAAAAAATTAAAGTCGGAATCCTATTCGGAGGGCGTTCTGCTGAGCATAATATCTCTCTCTTATCGGCACAGAATGTAATCGATAAAATCGATACTGAATTATTCGAGCCGATATTAATAGGAATAGATAAAAGTGGGAAATGGCACCTCAACGAAGGTGCTATGAAAGTGATTCATGCCAAAGACCCTAAATTGATTGCGCTTAATAATCTAAACAATCCTATCCTATTGTCTCAGAACATGGACGACCATAGTCTGGTCTCAGTACAGGATAAAAATGTCCTGGGAAGCATAGATGTATTGTATCCCGTTCTACATGGAACTTATGGAGAAGATGGATCGGTACAAGGGCTTGCGAAACTAGCTAACCTACCTTGTGTAGGATGTGGCATACTGGGATCTGCCGTAGGCATGGATAAGGATGTAACGAAGCGGCTCTTACGAGATAGCGGGATAGGTATTGCAGATTTTGTTACCCTAAGAAAAAACTACAACGATGATATTTCTTATGAGGAAGCCAGCGAAAAACTTGGAACAGAGTTATTCATAAAACCTGCCAACCTCGGTTCATCAGTCGGAGTATCCTTCGTTAAGAATAAAGAAGAATATGACAGAGCAGTCAAGGAAGGATTCCTGTATGATCCTAAGGTTATTGTAGAAGAAAAATTAAAAGGAAGAGAACTAGAATGCGCAGTAATGGGTAATGACTATCCCCTGGCTTCCATCATAGGAGAAGTAATCCCTGCATCAGAATGGTATTCCTTCGAAAACAAGTACGTAGATGCGGATGGCGCTAAGTGTCAGATTCCTGCGGAGGTTGATGAAATCACCATGAAGCGGTTACAAGAAACAGCTGTTGAAAGTTATAGACTACTAGAATGTGCTGGCCTTACTCGGGTAGACATGTTTCTACTAGAAGACGATAGGATCGTTGTCAACGAAGTAAACAATCTACCAGGGTTTACATCCATAAGTATGTATCCGCAATTGTGGGAAGCATCAGGAGTAGGTTATACAGAATTAATAACTAAGTTGATCCACTATGCCATAGAAAGCCATCGGGAAACATCCGCACTAAAAAATCAATAATCAGATTTTTTTCTTCCCCTACCTAAAAACCCAAATGCCGCTCCACATAGACCTCCTATGATATGGGCAAACTGTGAAATCTGGTCATCGGCTAGGCTCTGCTTGACTTCTTTTCCTAAAAATAAAATAGCAACTAGAATAAAGGTCAATGGAATTTTACCATCTGTCGAATTGGTAAACGGTGCGAGTAGAATAAGCATGAAGACGATACCACTGGCTCCATACAATCCAACATCAAAAAAAGTAACATTCAATATACCTGTAATCAATGCTGTGAGAAACATCATCAACAACGTATTAAACGATCCATATTTCTCTTCTATGATGGGACCTAACAATAAAATAAAGGTGAGGTTACCGAGCAGGTGCTGGATTGATCCATGTCCGATAGCATGTGTAAACAAGGTAGGTATAGAAAGAGGATTACTCCATTGAATATGATTCCCCACTAGAAAATACTGCATTATCTCCATGCCGAGGTACCGATCAAGTACGAACACAAGTGTGCAGATTAGAGAAAATGTGAGGATTACTGGAGAATTGTACTTAATCATTGTCGTTCAATTATGTTGTAAAGTATGAAATCATTTTATCCCTTTCTATAAAAGTAAGTGGTTGTATTGTTTTACGAATATAGAATCTCGAAAAGCTCTGAAACACCTGTAGTTACAATTGTATGATTCATAAAGCTGAGTCATTGATTTCAATAAAACCTTAGATATCAATAATATCATTAAAATGCTATCATCGTATACCAATCACAACAATGAATATACGAAATCCATTCCGGGCACGAGATCCTGAAGGCCTTAATCCTTTTCATTTCAGGCTAGCAATAAGAAACCCGTCTCAGCCTTAACCTGGATTCTAGGATATAAAATCTTATAATTAATAATTGATCGCCTTCGACCCTACAAGAAGATCTACTATCGTAACCTCCTTGCTGCCTGAAATACTTGACCAACTACAAAATATAATCGGACTATCCATATAGAATGTAACGTACATGTACTTAAGCAATCTGCAAGAGAACCATTATGCCGATAAAGATCCATGAGCGGCGTCAAGTAGGCTCCGCACATCATCTGTTGTGGAGGCCTGCGCATATACCCTCAGTACGGGTTCCGTACCACTTGGACGCACCATAACCCACTCGCTTTCAGATACGAAAAACTTATAGCCGTCTATGGTTTCTGTTTTCACTATTTCCTTATCTCCTATGTGTGTGATCTGACCATTCTTACACTTCTCTATAATGGCCCATTTTTCATCGTTAGAAATATGAAGGTCATCTCTATCAAATGAGAAAGAACCTGTGATTTCATATATCTCTTTAATAAGTTCTTTAATTGACTTTCCTGTCTTAGCTATAAATTCCATAATCAGTAGTCCCATCCATATTCCATCACGTTCTGGAATGTGGCCTTTTACTGCTAAGCCTCCTGACTCTTCTCCTCCGACAATTACATCCTCATCTATCATAATTTCAGCGATGTACTTAAATCCGATTTTCGTTACTTCGAAGTCAAGACCGAAGTGCTCCGCCAGTTTTCTCATCTTTTCTGTTACAGAAAAAGTTACAACTACCTTACCAGTCATCTGCTTATACTTAGCTAGATAATACAGAAGTAAAAGCAATAGGTGGTGAGAATCTACGAAATTTCCATCCTCATCGAACATCCCTATTCTGTCTGCATCACCATCGTTAGCAATGCCCAGATTTATCGTAGGAGAATTCTTAATGGTGCTAGAAATATCCTTGAGGTTCCTTAAGATAGGTTCTGGTGCTTGTCCTTTAAATCCAGGATTGTTATCACAATGCATCAGGAGTGAATTAGGAAATAATTCTCTCATTATATTCTGTCCTGCTCCATACATAGCGTCATAGGCCAGTTGGATGTCAGAATCGGCTATCATATTAAGATCGAAATTATCCTTAATATGATTAAGGTAGATTTCCTCTAAGTCTACTGTCTGAATTAATCCAGATTGAGTCAATGAATCATAACTGGGAATATTCTGTGGAATCGTATCCAGGATCATATTTTCTACTTCCTGAATATCCTTAGGTATGGTGGGTCCTCCATACTTAGATTTTAATTTATATCCATTGTAATCAGGTGGATTATGGCTTGCTGTAATAACGACACCCATATCGGCATCGGTTTTAACTATTCCTAGAGAAACCATAGGTGTAGAAACGAATGACGATCCTAAGAGCACCTCTAGGTTGTGAGACGCTAGTACAGTTGATGCAATCTCCGCAAATCTCTTGCCGCCGAAACGAGTATCATAGCCGACTACTACTTTTTTCATCCCTTGTCCGACCATCCATCTTCCAGTGGCATCAGCCACTCTACGGACATTGTCCTCTGTATAATCTCTACCGATGATGGCTCTCCATCCATCTGTTCCGAATTTAATTTCTGTCATGTATGAATATATTTTCTACTTGTTGATTTTTCTGATACCCTCTTATTCTAATATAGAAGCTTCGCTTAATAGGCATCCATTCCTATTATAAAAGTAAGTAATTTTTAAATGCGTTTAAAAAGATTAAACATTTTACCTAGGCGATTAGAGATAAACCGGAATCTACCAAACTATAACATATTATAAAAATATTTAATATATTTGTTTCTGTGAGTAGAAAATTAATCGATAGTCATCGCCATAGAGGTCTCAGAATGCATCTTGTTAAGACGTTGCGAGATAAGAATATATGTAGTAGGGAGATATTGGAAGCCTTCGCCAATGTTAAGCGTCATTATTTTTTAGACGATGCATTTGCGGATTGGGCATACAAGGATACAGCATTTCCGATCGATGCAGACCAGACCATATCGCAACCATCAACGGTTGCTTTACAGACGGAATTGCTAAATGTGGCGAAAGGCATGAAGGTTCTAGAAGTAGGAACTGGATCTGGATTTCAAGCATGTATATTATCCTACTTAGGCGTCAAGGTATATACCATAGAACGTCAGAGAAAACTATTTGAGAAAACATCGGAGTTGCTTATCGAAATGGGTTATCCTCAGATAAGAACGTTGTATGGAGATGGATATGCAGGATCGCCGAGGTTCGCCCCGTTCGATAGAATTATCATTACGTGTGGTGCGACTAGCATACCAGAAGCACTTATACATCAGCTCGCACCTGGCGGAATAATGATCATACCACTTGGAGACGGCGATGTCAAGAAGATGGTGAAAATAACCAAGGGGATGGATGGTAAGCTGTCTAAAACGGTACATGGAACGTGTCGCTTCGTACCTTTTCTTTCTGGCACCAATGGTCATGCTTCGAGAAAGTCCACTACACCTAAAAATTATATTAATCTAGATTAACACCCTTATCTGACCTTCCGACCATCTGGCCGTGTAGAATTATAACTCCGCTTCCTTGCAGATTTAATATCAATCATAAGTCCGGCATATGCATCATCCGAGCTGACGTTATAGGTCTGTCCATTATACGTGATCTTGCCTGTAGATCTACCCCACTCCTTGGCTAAAAGCTTGTATTTCCCATTCGACCTTTTATTGGGACCGAACATTAAGAAGTTGTCCTCCTTATCATCAAATCCTATAGCGAATCTATTCTCCTTAGGCGCAAACAATAAGACACCTGGTGTACCTTTCTTAATGACCACTTCTTCTACATTTCTGCCATTTACCAATCTGACTTTCCCTTCTTCGATATAAGATTCATCCGTCGTCGATATGTCTCTCCATAGTCTTATGTCTTTTGAAACATAAAATTGAATACGTTTTAAGTCTTCCTGGGTCCACGTAAAATCATCATACATCCTCTGTGTAAATGGAGTAAGTCTAGAACTACAAGAAGAAAGTAAGAAACCTAGTAAAACAGCGAAAACATAAAATTTATTCATAATTAAGGGTTTTAAATCAAGATATACATGATCGCCTCTTTTGTCAATCTTCTTAAGAAAGTTTAACGCCCACCTTAACAAAACGTTTCATTTTCAACTAACTTATTCC
>CAZFJO010000061.1:0-2237 GCA_964518915.1 uncultured Saprospiraceae bacterium | reverse complement strand
GATTCGCATTCTTCGTGAAGGACACCATATTCTAGTGTAGTTGAAGGGTGGAGTAATTCTTTTCCATACCGCATAAATCCTTTCTTATCATCACTCGCACCATAGACTACCCTACTTATCTGGGACCAGTAAAGAGCTCCTGCGCACATGACACATGGCTCAAGGGTAACGTACAAGGAACATTCCTTAAGGTACTTAGACCCAAGTGCTGTAGCCGCAGCTGTAATTGCTATGATCTCTGCGTGCGCCGTAATATCATTAAGTAATTCTGTCTGGTTATGAGCTCTAGCTATGATTCTATCGTTAGCGACTACCACTGCCCCTACTGGAATTTCTCCTTCTTCATGAGCCTTAGCGGCTTCCTTGAGCGCTTCTTTCATAAAGTAATCATCCCCCTTAACCTGTATCATACCTTCAATATATTTTTACACAATGTCTGTAAAATATACAATAGAATTAAAATTAATTTAATCTCTTCTTTTATATGAGATTCAAAATAGACTATCTTTGCGGATGGAAAATAAGTATGATTTACAGGCATCTTTCATACCAGATGCATTAACCTTTGACGATGTTCTTCTCATTCCAGCATACTCAGAGGTTCTTCCGAGAGACGTAGATATTACCACTCACCTTACTACGGATATCGTTTTAAACTCGCCCATCGTATCTGCCGCTATGGATACCGTTACTGAATCTAAGATGGCTATTGCCGTTGCTAGAGAAGGTGGAATAGGCATTATTCATAAAAACATGTCTATAGAACTACAAGCAGAACAAGTAAGGCAGGTTAAGCGCTCGGAAAGCGGGATGATACTTGATCCAGTAACCCTACATAAGAGCTCATCTCTTAATGATGCGCTCAATGTTATGAAAAAATATAAGATCGGTGGAATCCCTATTATCAATGAAAAAAGGCACCTTGTAGGAATCCTTACCAATCGTGATCTGAGGTTCGAAACAGATTTTTCTAAATCTGTAGAGGATCTTATGACCAAAGAAAATCTGATAACAGCTCCAGAAGGAACTACACTAGTTCAAGCGAGAGATATTCTGCAAGGACATAAAATAGAGAAACTACCCGTAGTCAATGGCAAGAATGAACTCGTAGGATTAATTACCTATAAGGACATTATGAAGGTTGAAAATTATCCTTCTTCATGTAAGGATAACCATGGACGATTGCGGACGGGTGCAGCAATAGGTGTAAGTCGTGATACCTATGATCGCATAGAAGCACTGGTTGCTGTAGACGTAGATGTTATATGCATAGATACTGCTCATGGACACAGTGCCGGTGTATTAAAGACCATAAAGGATGTAAGAAAGAAATTTCCCGATCTACAGATTATAGGCGGTAATGTAGCTACGAAGGATGGTGCTGAAGCGCTAATAAAAGCGGGTGTTAACGGTGTTAAAGTAGGCGTCGGACCCGGTAGCATCTGTACAACTAGGATAGTAGCCGGTGTAGGTGTACCACAATTATCCGCAATCATGTCGGCTTATCAAGGTTGTAAGAAAGCAGGTATTCCTATCATAGGAGATGGCGGAATACGCTATACAGGAGACATAAGTAAAGCGTTGTCTGCAGGAGCAAGTTCTATAATGGCAGGATCGTTGTTCGCAGGAACGGAGGAAGCTCCGGGAGAAACAATTATCTACCAAGGAAGAAAATTTAAAGTATACCGAGGCATGGGTTCGTTAGGTGCTATGGAGTTAGGATCTAAGGATAGGTATTTTCAGGATGTGGAGGATGATGTAAAGAAACTTGTCCCTGAAGGCATAGAAGGTAGAGTCCCTTATAAAGGTACCGTTTCAGAAGTGATGGTTCAGTATATAGGAGGGTTGAGAGCGAGCATGGGTTATTGCGGAGCTCCAGATATCCAAGCCCTTAAGAACGCTAAACTGGTAAGAATAAGTAATGCTGGGATAACTGAATCCCACCCTCATAATATTACGATAACGAAAGAAGCGCCTAATTACTCTAGAAAATAAAGTGATTTAATACTGTCAGTTATCAAGAGCACATCTGCTGAAATTTCAAGAAGAAATCCTTGATGAAACTCAGGATAGTAACCCCAGACTTCATTAAGGCTCGTCACAGATTTTAAATTGACTTTCTATGCAACAACTGTAAAGTATTAAATCACTTTTAAGAACGATTGCTTTATATTAAGGACTGTAGTTTCATTGCTAGTCCCATATCGCCCTTGATCTTAACCTTACCTGTCATTACT
>CAZFJO010000060.1:0-15212 GCA_964518915.1 uncultured Saprospiraceae bacterium | reverse complement strand
GGATTAGAAGAATTACCTCCCGCACAAGGTGCATATATCTATTACGATTATAATCACTCTGCAGAAAACACCCAATTGGGTTCTGGAGGTAGAAACGCCATGGCAGGTCCAGTAATCTACTCGGATTTATACGACGGTGATAATGCACCTCCCTCCTATTATGACGGTAAGGTCATCATCTATGAATGGATGAGAGGATGGATGATGGCTGCAAGTTTTTTTCCAGATGGTAGTTTCAATAAAATTGAACCCTTCGCGCCAGGGGTTAAATTAAACAACCTTATCGACATGGAAATATCAGAGGATGGCACCATTTACTTGTTAGAGTATGGTACTGGATGGTTTTCCAGAAATGACGATTCAGGGCTATCATATATAGAATACAATGGGGGGAATAGATCGCCCATAATAGAAAAATTCTCTGTAGATCGTTCTGCCGGAAAGCATCCCCTTGAAGTAAATATGGCAGTTGTTTCAATGGACAAAGATGGGGATGACATCACTTACAGCTGGGACTTAGGCAATGGAAAAACCATTGAAACTAAGGAAGACAAATTGACTTATACTTTCCGAGAGCCAGGAGAGTTCCTTGTACGCGTTAAGTGCATAGATTCTAAAGGAAATTCTACCATCAGTAACATCATCCCTATTGTCAGTGGGAACTCTCGTCCAGTTGTAGATATAGAAATAGGTGGAGGAAATCAATCTTTCTATGTTCCAGGACGTCCTATAAATTATAAAATCGTTGTTTCTGATGCAGAAGACGGAAACATATTAAATCTCAACAACTTATTCCTTTCTTATGATTACATAGAAGGTTTCGATGAAGCCGAGTTGGGTCAAGAAGGTCATCAAGTTATCTCGGATGCTGCTTTAGGAAAGTCTCTTGCACAGAGTATGGATTGTAGATCTTGTCATAAAGAAGCAGAAGCATCAGCAGGTCCAAGTTATATAGAATCCGCTAAAATGTATGCGGATCGCGATGATGCCATATCTTATCTCAGTGATAAAATAATAAATGGAAGTGTGGGTGTATGGGGGGAAGCTGCTATGCCAGCGCACCCTGCACTTGCTCCTTCGGAAGCAAGACAGATGGCAACTTATGTCATGTCACTTGTAGAAAAAAGTGACGACTCTAAACTTCCACCAGAAGGTGTCATATCACCAGAATCCAACAGCGATGATAAAACACTCCTCTTATCAGCTACCTATACGGATAATGGAACTGAGAATGCTGCCCCACTAACTGGAATTAAAAAAATTGCTTTGAAAAGCAATGTAGTTGCCTTTTCTTCAGAAATGGAAACAGAAGGTTTTAACCATATAATGTTCTCTGGCACAGATGTGCTCATGCTACCCAATGCAGGAGGCTGGTTTCTTATGGAAGATATAGATTTAAAAGGTATCAAGAATGTAGGTCTTACATGTGGCTGGCAAGCACCTCCACCTGTAGGGCTGAGTTTTGAATTGGTTAAGGATAGTCCCGATGGAGAAGTTATCGGAAAGGGAAGCGTGCCCGCACCTAAAGGCGGAGAAGGCACCATGGTTGTTATGACACTTGATCAAGCAGTAAATGAAAAATTAGATAAACTGTATTTTAAGTTCAATCCTGATGAAGCATCTAAATTGCCACCTGGCGTTTTTGTCAGAGCGATCAATGTGACTTTCATGGTTGATTAAAATCATAATGGTTCAGGGTGTCCATTAATATTGGTTTCGATTTTCCATCTTTCTTGGTAGATAGATGAGTAGACAATTTCTAAATTAAATGGTAAAACATCATCCTGTTCTGGATTATATGAAATGTAAGCTAAGAAATCGTCCAACTTATTGATAGCAACTTGAAACGTACATAGTTTTACACTTTCTTGTTGAGATATAGTGGAACCCACAAATAAATTGAACGACTGGATAAATTCACCGTATTCTTCGTAATCAGGGTATAACTTTTCGAAGAAATCCACAAAGCGCAATGGGTATATTTTTCCTCCTTTTTCAATACTTAACTCTTCTATTATTGCAGGCCCGATACCCTTATTGTTAATAAAAAATGACCATTGAAAAAAAGTATCCACCGGGGTTTCGTCTGTCTGAATAACCAATCTAGGAAGTACTGATAGTCTGCTTTGTTCCCTCATCAAGGTTGTCTGATAAATAAAGATAATCAAAGTCAAAACACTTATAACCATAGCAGAAAGGCCTATGATTCTGTCCGTCGTAATTTTAAATTTAGTACCCATAATACAATCGATAAATTGTGTAAGTTATGATTTATACTATTAATTCGAGATTAGAAATCGAAGAACTGCAGAAATCTTTAACGTAAGTTACCACCTACTCTTATGGTTGAAAGCAATGGCCGCTACCATAGAATTCAATTTATTGAGGATGTATCGAAACGTAAATAATCGTTCTTTAAGGTCCAGAAAGTTAAAGACTTGATTTTTAAAACACTTCTTCTTATAATTAAATGGATGGATACTCTATATCCGACTTCTCTAAAAACGAATAACAGTTATCGTACTGTTTTCTAAGCACTCGTTTAGCAATAATCAACTCCGTTTCAGATACATTTAGGACGGATTCATCGATGAGAAAATCACTTTCTTCTTTGAGTTTATCGCATACTGACCTTCCTTCTTCTGTAAGGTAAATTAGTTTACTACGTTTATCTACATCATCTTCTTGTCGTATGATAAGATGGTTAGATTCAAGCGCATCGAGTAACTTGGTTATGGTAGATTTATTTCTGACTATAGAATGTCCTAAGTCTTTCTGCAACACACCATCTTTAGCATATAGGTCTGCAAGTATTCCTATACATGAAGTAGGAAAAGTAAATCCATTTCTTTGTAGCATTTCTGCTGTAATTAAATCTAGCAATCTGGAAACCCGATGGGTCAGAAAGGTAAAATGATTAAAAGGGTCAAACTGTGGCATCTCATTGGGGTTTAGATGTTTCTAAATATAAGTGATATATTCAATCATATTAATAAAAATTATCATGTTTAACAATTAGAAGTTACAACAAAAAAGGGCTCTGCACATCTGCAAAGCCCTCAACAATATGCTTTTAATAGCAATTGTTCCTCATTTTCAGCTAGTTACATACCCTAGCCTTTATCGTCAACTTCTTCGAATTCTACGTCCGTAACATCTTCAGTAGAATCAGAAGCATCGTTTCCTGGATCAGCACCGGCATCAGCAGTTGCTTCTGCTCCACCTTCTTGCTGTGCTTGGTAGATATCTTGACTAGCCGCTTGCCAAGCCGCGTTAAGCGCTTCGCTAGCTGTATCAAGCTTATCCATATCCTCAGTCTTATGTGCATCCTTCAAGTCTGCAACAGCTTTTTCAATAGCTTCCTTCTTATCTGCAGGAATCTTATCTCCATACTCAGAAATCTGCTTCTCTGTCTGGAATACTAGAGAATCCGCCGCGTTAAGCTTGTCTACTCTTTCTCTTGCAGCCTTGTCAGAATCCGCATTGGCTTCTGCTTCTGCTCTCATTCTGTCTATCTCTTCTTGAGAGAGTCCAGTGGATGCCTCAATTCTTATATTCTGTTCTTTTCCAGTTCCTTTATCTTTAGCAGATACACTTAGTATACCATTAGCATCCATATCGAAAGTAACCTCAACTTGAGGAACACCTCTAGGTGCTGGTGGAATTCCATCAAGGATGAATCTTCCTACACTACGGTTGTCTCTAGCCATCGGTCTCTCCCCTTGTAGAATGTGAATCTCCACAGATGGTTGATTATCCGCTGCTGTAGAATATACCTTATTCTTCTTAGTAGGAATGGTAGAATTCGCTTCGATAACAACATCATAGACACCACCCATGGTCTCTATTCCTAAAGAAAGAGGCGTTACATCTAAAAGCAATACATCTTGTACGTCTCCACTCAATACTCCTCCTTGAATCGCTGCACCTACAGCTACAACCTCATCTGGATTTACACCCTTACTTGGTTTCTTACCGAAAAACTCTTCTACCGCTTCCTGAATTTTAGGAATACGAGTAGATCCACCTACTAGGATGATTTCATCGATTTCATCTTTTCCTAGTCCAGCATCTTTCAAGGCTTCTTGACATGGCTTTAAAGTACGCGCAACCAAGTTATCTGCCAATTGCTCAAACTTAGCTCTAGACAACTTAAGCACTAAGTGCTTAGGAACACCATCTACTGCCGTAACGTACGGTAGGTTTATTTCTGTCTCTGCAGAAGAAGACAATTCTATTTTAGCTTTCTCTGCCGCTTCTTTTAATCTCTGTAGCGCCATCGGATCTTTTCTTAGATCAATCGCTTCTTGATCCTTAAATGAATCCGCTAGCCAGTCTATGATAACTTGATCGAAATCATCTCCTCCTAAGTGTGTATCTCCATTGGTAGATTTCACTTCGAATACACCATCTCCTAATTCCAATATAGATATATCGAATGTTCCACCACCTAGATCGTACACAGCAATGGTAACATCTTTGTTTTTCTTATCTAATCCGTAAGCAAGAGCTGCAGCCGTCGGTTCGTTGATTATCCTTCTCACCTTCAGTCCAGAAATCTCACCCGCTTCTTTCGTAGCTTGTCTCTGAGAATCGTTAAAATATGCAGGTACAGTGATAACAGCTTCTGTAACCTCTGACCCGAGAAAATCCTCGGCCGTCTTCTTCATTTTCTGAAGGACCATTGCAGATATTTCTTGTGGCGTATATACTCTACCATCGATATCTACTCTTACCGTATCGTTGTCACCTTTTACAACTTTGTATGAATTTCTTTTAGATTCAGTTCCCACCTCAGAGAACCTATTTCCCATGAATCTCTTAATGGAAGAGATTGTTCTCTCTGGATTAGTGATTGCTTGTCTTTTAGCAGGGTCACCTACCTTCCTTTCTCCATTGTCCAGAAATGCAACAACAGAAGGCGTGGTTCTTCTTCCTTCTTCATTCGGAA
Source organism: uncultured Saprospiraceae bacterium (assembly GCA_964518915.1). Classification (GTDB taxonomy): domain Bacteria; phylum Bacteroidota; class Bacteroidia; order Chitinophagales; family Saprospiraceae; genus JABDLO01. The sequence goes on along the minus strand of CAZFJO010000060.1, from coordinate 10,261 downwards.
TTACAACTGGCTCATTCCCCTCCATGACGGAGACGCATGAATTAGTAGTACCGAGGTCAATTCCTATAATTTTACCCATATTGAATATTAATTTTCAGATTAAAATGATTGAAACGATTGTAAAACATAAATTCCTGCATGTTTTATAACCGTCGGATAATTAAATCTCTGTAAGGGTATATCAATAGCCATACCACCTGCCTTTTCTGACATCTTGTACGTTGAATTCCCATAATGCTGGCAGATTCCAGATTTCCAATATGACATTAAGTCAGTATCCCTGTCATCTTTTAGCAGAATCACTCATAAAATTGTCCTAAATCCTGAAGCGTATTGTGCAATCAATGATACCTTTACATCATAATGATGCGTTTTATTGCGTTTCTCTTAAAACTGACTTCCCTCCTGATTGACAACAATCTTGCTGTGCAATACTGATATCCCGCAATACAGAAAATAATGATCAAGAAATTTTTAAAAATACTCGTATTTACTGTTATAGGTCTGCTGCTTGCGCTGATCCTCCTCCCCTATGTATACGGAGATGAAATCAAGGACGGTCTGAAAGATGCGATTAACAACGAGATCAATGCTGAAGTAGATTTCGATGATATTGGAGTCTCTTTTCTTAAGAGTTTTCCTGATGTACAAGTGCGTCTAGATGGATTTACTATAGAAGGAAAAGATACTTTCAAGGATGTGATGCTTGCAGAAATAGAAACCATAGATATCGATCTATCTCTTACCTCTGTCATTAAAAAAAGTGAACCTTATCAGATCCGTTCTTTCACCGCTCATCAACCACACATCAACCTGTGGGTGACGAAAGATAATCAGGCTAATTATCTAATCACCAAGCCTTCCGAAACGACTTCTAGCTACAATGGAGAAATTGAAAAGTATGAAGTCATAGATGGTGTAGTCACCTATCGAAACGATGTATCCTCGATGTCGATGAGTATCGGTAATCTGAACCATACTGGAAAGGGTAATTTCACCCAGGACGAGTTTGACTTGATCACGGACACCAAGCTGGAAGACCTTACTTTAAAGGTCGATGGGATTAATTATCTCAAGGGTGCATCCGCTTCCGCAAATGGAACATTGCTTATGGACCTATTGAATGAGAAATATACACTCGGTAAAAATAAAATGAGGCTCAATGGGCTAGACTTCGAATTAAATGGATACTTCCAATTTAAAGGAGAAGACTTATACCAAGAGCTTTCATTAAATGCAGACCAGTGCGATTTCGGCAAATTATTTTCACTCGTACCTGGGGCCTATACTGCTGATTACAAAGACGCCGAGATATACGGTGAGGGAAATATAACGGCCGACGTAAAAGGTATATACGATGCTGTGACAGGCAGGTATCCAGCTTTTCACCTGGATCTTAACACGAAGGATGGGAGGATTAAGTACCCGCTTCTTCCTAACTCTATCGGTGTCAAGAGTTTCGATATGCGTATCAACCACGCTGGGAATGATCTCAGTCGTGTCGACATAACCATACCTGCTTATGATGTCAGACTCGGTAGTGACCGGATTCATGGCAACATGGATGTTATCTGGTCAGAAAATAATGCAGACATAGATGGAAAGATGACCGGCAATATGAATCTAGAATCGTGGAAGGATTTTCTACCCTTAGAGAAAACAACCTCTCTACAAGGCAAGCTGGATATAGATGCGATTATAAAATCAGACTTAAAAACCATCCAATCTGAGCAGTATGAAGATGTCGTGTTTTCAGGTAACGCCTCCGTAGAAAATCTAGACGTAGAAATGGAAGGATCACCGCGCATAAAAGTGGAAAGGCTCAACCTGACTGCCGACCCAGAGAAATTGCTATTCAAGGGAGAGAAAATGTACTATGGAGCATCAGACTTCGATCTAGAAGGATCTATATATAAGCCACTCGAATATATTACAGACAACAAGGTTGAAGGCTTGATTTCGTTTAAAGGAAATCGATTGCAAGCCTCCGATTTCCTGGTAACAGATACAACGGCTACAACTGCCCCATCCACTCCGGTTGACCTTCCAGCATTAGACCTTACTATCGATGGTGAAGTTCAAGAATTGATTTACGATCGATGGACGCTCAAGAACCTTCGTTCTAATGCCCAGGTAAAAGATGGGTCTGTAGTTCTAGAAAAACTAACTGGTCATATAGAAGGAGATGCATTTGCCTTGAGCGGAAAGATTGACAACTATGAAGCAGCTATGGATGACCAAGGTAAAGTATCCGGAAAAATGCGATTTACATCCGCTTCTATTGATGCCGATAAGTACCTGACGGACGATGAAGGCACCGAAAATCCTGAAGCTTTTCAACTACCGGAAAACATGGATATCGACCTAGATGTGCGTATAGACAAGTTGAATTACGATGGAATAACCTTAAAGGACGTGAACGCACAAGGCAAACTCGAACCAGGGAAATTCGTCATCCAAAAGGCTGAATCTTCTAGCTTAGGAGGCATTCTCTCTACGACAGGCTTACTGTCAACTTCTGAATCTGGAAACCCAGAATTTAACTTTAGAATCGATCTCGGAAAAATCCAATTCTCCGAAGCCTTCCAGAATCTCGAAAGTTTCAGCAAGCTGGCACCCATCGCAGAATTTATCAGTGGATACTTTAATTCTACCCTTATTATGAGTGGATCACTTACAGACGATCTATCTCTTGATCTAGGTAAGCTGACAGCACAAGGGTATATTGAAACCCTTAATAGTTATGTAAAGGGATATAAACCGCTTACAAGCCTTGCGGATAAAGTTAACCTGAAAAACTTATCAGAATGGGCACTAGAGAACACGAAAAATTGGTTCGAAATAAAAGAAGGAACCGTAACCTTGAAGGATCACACCTATCATCTAGGAGATGGAATAAATCTTACTATAGGAGGAAATCATCATATCTCCGATGGGATGAGCTATAAGATTCTTGCAGAAATCCCCAGAGAACTTCTAAGAAAAAATCCTGTTTCAGGAGCCCTTGATCAAGGCGTAAGTTTCCTCGAAAAAGAAGCCAGTAAGCTGGGTATCAATGTCCAGCAAGGTGAATTATTACTTCTAGATATCGGACTATCAGGATCTCTGTTAAACCCTCAGATACAGATTACTCCAGTCGGTACAGCAGGAAAACCGCTTGACGAAATGGCCAAGGACGAACTCTTGAAAAAACAAGAAGAAATAAAGGAAAAAATAGAAACTAAAATTGCTGACAAAAAAGAAGAAATCCGAGATACGATCCAGGATGTAGTCAATGAGGTAAAAGATACCGCAACTGCCGTTGTCAATGAGAAAATAGATGAAGCGAAAGACACCATTGCCGCCGTAGTGAAAGAAACAGGAGAAAAATATGTTGACAGCCTCTTACAGAAGGTACCTAAGGATACGGTCGCTACTAAAGTACTAGACATTCTTCAGGAGAAAACGGGGAAGGAAGTAGATGATATAAAAAAGCAGCTCGAAGATTTCAACCCTTTCAAGAAAAAGAAAAAGAAAGAAGTTAAAAAAGACACTATTAAATAAGGCTCTATAAATCAATTAATTAAACATTAAATTTAAATTACATGTGAATTTTCTTTTAATTTAGCCGCTTTATTTTGGAAAATTCTTCTTTAATTAGCGTCAGAAAAGTTTTATGATTAATACAAATAAAATATGGTGGTGGCTTTCTGATAACCTACAATCGGGTATGGAATAGTCGTTCATTATATTTAAAATAAAAAGAGGCTTACCGATCCCGGTAAGCCTCTTTTTTTATGACTAAATTTTAAACTTAGAGATTGCTTATAGTGACATGGAGTATTTTCTGAGTTTAAGGAATAATAATTGCCTTAAAATTGAATATTAAGAAGTAAGAAGCATGAGTAAGATAGATATAAAGAGTAAGCACGAGAGCATGTTATCAGATCTGATGACACCTGTAGGCTTGTTTCTTAAGGTTCGTAGGAAGTATAAAGAAGTATTGTTACTGGAGAGTTCTGATTATTCCAGTAAGGAAGATTCTCTTTCATTTTTATGCTTCGACTCCCATGGACATATGCTCCTTAAGGAAAAACAAGCAACCTATCATGGAAGTGCTGAGGCTTTAGAATCTACAGGAGAACTGGTCGCTGATGTTGAGCAATTCGTTGATTTATTCAACCATGATGACGCTGGATCATACAATGGCGTATTTGGTTACAGCAGTTTCGACTGTATCCAACATTTCGAAAGCATCCGATTTAATCCCGATAAATCGCGTTCTGGAATCCCTATTCTCCGATACGACTTTTTTAGGTTTATCGTCGTGTTTGATCATTTTCATGAGCAATTGCACCTCATAGAAAACTCCATCGATGGGCAAGCTTCACAGATGGAATCTATAAGAGCTCTTATTCTAGACCCACACTATGAGACGCTTTCCTTTTCACTAGATGGAGAGATTGAATCTAATATGACAGATGATTATTTTAAAAACATAGTTACCAAGTCTAAAAGCCATTGTCAGCGTGGAGATATTTTTCAGATGGTTCCATCGAGAAGGTTTTCGCAAGGATTTAAAGGAGATGATTTCAACGTATATAGAGCCTTGAGGTCTATCAATCCGAGTCCTTATCTATTCTACTTCGATTATGAAGACTATAAGATCTTCGGTTCGAGTCCAGAAGCACAGATGATTGTAAAGGATAGAGTGGCTGAGATTCATCCCATTGCCGGAACTTTCAAGAGAACCGGTGATCTCATAAAAGACAATGAACTGGCTAGGCAATTGCTTGCCGACCCTAAGGAAAATGCCGAACACATAATGCTGGTTGATCTCGCTCGCAACGACCTAAGTAAAAATACGGACGGCGTAAAGGTTCATAAGTATAAAGAGGTTCAATACTTCTCTCACGTGATCCATCTGGTAAGTGTGGTTAAAGGCAAATTAAAACCTGACATATCTTGTTACCAGATATTCGCAGATACATTCCCAGCAGGAACCCTGAGTGGTGCTCCGAAGTATAAGGCGCTGGAATTGATAGATGAATTCGAACCTACTGGAAGATCTTATTACGGAGGAGGAATCGGAATGATATCCTTTAATGGTGACCTCAATCACGCCATAATGATTCGTTCATTTTTAAGTGAAAACAATACCTTATTCTTTCAAGCAGGAGCAGGAATAGTCATCGACTCGGAAGAAGAAAAGGAATTACAAGAAGTCAATAATAAATTAGCTGCCCTTAAAAAGGCTTTAGAATACAGTGAAAAAATCAGTATCCCTACGACTATATAACAATGGAAGAAAACAGATATAAAAACCTTAAGCTTATTATCATAGACAACTATGATTCCTTCACCTATAACCTTGTACATATAGTGGAGGAATTAATTGATGGTAGCATAGATGTCTTAAGGAATGACGAAGTAGACATAAAGAACTTAAGTCAATACGATGGGATCATACTATCACCCGGTCCAGGAATTCCTGATGAAGCGGGCTTATTGAAGGAGGTGATTAAATCTATGAAAGGGAAGAAGCCCATACTAGGAGTATGTCTGGGATTACAGGCCATCGGAGAAGTATACGGAAGTGAAATTAAAAACCTGGATAAGGTATACCACGGTATAAGTACAAAAATTCAGAAAACGGAGATAACATCACCGATCTTTGCAGGCATCGAAGATGGATTTGAGGCAGGAAGATATCATTCTTGGGTCATCGATAAGGAAACATTGTCTGCAGAACTAGACATTACAGCTGTTGACAATTCTGGAGAGATCATGGCTATCCAAGACCATGTCAATCAAGTCTATGGTGTCCAGTTCCATCCAGAATCCATCATGACACCCGACGGGATGAAGATGATTGAAAATTTTCTCGAAACCATAATATCTGCTAAGTAACATGAAGGCAACGTTAGAAAAACTATTCTCTAAGGAGGAACTTACACAAGAAGAAGCCAGGGATACACTGACTAAAATATCGAAAGGAGAATTTCCAGAAGCGCAGGTTATAGCTTTTATGACGGTTTTCTTAATGAGAGATATTACGGCAGATGAGCTATCAGGATTCAGACAAGCCTTGATAGACTTGTGCAAGAAAATCAATCTAGAAGGTCGAGATGCCATTGATATAGTAGGGACAGGTGGTGATGGGAAGAACACTTTTAATATTTCTACCTTATCATCGTTCGTCGTAGCAGGCGCTGGATACAATGTAGCTAAGCATGGAAACAAAGGAGTTTCGTCGGCTTGTGGTTCTTCTAATGTTCTTCATCATCTAGGCTATAACTTCACAGCGGATGAAGATTTATTGAAACGCCAACTAGATAAGAGCAACATATGTTTCTTCCATGCGCCATTGTTTCATCCTGCCTTAAAAGGAGTTGCACCCTTGCGCAAAGGTTTAGGCATGAAAACTTTTTTCAACATGCTAGGCCCTCTTGTGAATCCTGCTGAACCGCGTTGTAATCTTCTAGGCGTATACAACGAGGAGCTTACAGACTTATACTATGGTGTATTAAAAAACAGTAAGAAGACATTTACAATTCTCCATGCAATGGATGGATATGATGAAGTTTCACTTACAGGAGAAGTCAAGCTTGTAAATGAAAGCGAAGCTATGGTCGTTGCTCCTGACTACTTCAATCTTCCGACTATTTCTCCCAGTGACATTTATGGAGGAGAGACTGTAGAAGAAGCAGCTAAGATATTTATAGACATACTTGATGGTCGTGGCTCTGAAGCACAACGGTCTGTCATCTATGCCAACGCTGGACTTGCCATCCATTGTTTCGATCGAAATAAATCACTAAGTGACGCCATCGCAGAAGCTAGAGAATCACTAGACTCTGGTAAGGCTAGAATGGCTCTCAATAACTTGATAAAGACACAGTAATATGCACATACTTGATAAAATCGTTGCTAGAAAGAAAGAAGAAAACAAGGAAAGAAAGGAATTGTATCCTACTGCCCTACTTGAGAAGAGCCCCTTCATGAAGAGTCCGACTGTCTCATTTTCTGAATACATAAAGAGACCAGATAAAAGTGGCATCATAGCAGAATTTAAGCGCAAGTCTCCTTCTAAACCTAAAATCAATCTCTACGCAGATGTAGAAGAAGTCACACTGGGATATATGCAAGCTGGAGCTTCTGCCCTTTCTGTACTTACTGATACGGATTTTTTCGGAGGAAGTTGTAAGGATCTAGCAGTCGCAAGAAAGTTCAACTACTGCCCGATCTTGAGAAAAGATTTTATAATCGATGAATACCAGATTGTAGAAGCGAGATCTTGTGGTGCAGACGCCATTTTGTTGATTTCTGAAATATTGGATAAAGAAGAAGTCGGGCGTTTATCTCAGTTTGCCCAGAACCTAGGAATGGAAGTTTTACTAGAGCTTCACTCAGAAAAACAATTGGAAAAAATCTCAGACACCATCGACGTGATAGGTGTTAATAATAGAGACCTGACGATTTTTAAAACAGACATACAGTTCTCTTTAGATTTAATATCACAATTGCCGACTGACAAGGTTAAGATATCAGAAAGTGGCATCAAGTCGCCAGAAGACATCATCTTGCTTAAGCAGGCAGGGTACGATGGTTTTCTTATCGGAGAAAGGTTTATGACGCAACCACATCCTGGGTCTGCTTGTCTCGATTTTATTAAAGAAATCAATGATCTTCAGTCATGATAATAAAAGTGTGCGGCATAAAAGATGCAGATAACTTGAAAGCAATCTGTAAGCTTGACGTTGATTGGGTGGGGTTTAACTTCTACCCTACTTCTTCTAGATTTACAGAAGATGCTTCTCTCGTAAATCATGTACCTATTCATATAAAGAAGGTGGGTGTCTTCGTCAATGCGTCTTATAGCGAGATTATCGAAAAGGCACTTTATTTCAAGCTTGATTATGCACAGCTCCATGGAGATGAAACAGATGAATTCTGTGCAGCAATACAAGAAAGAATTTCAGTAATCAAGGCGTTTTCTATACAAGATGAAGAAGACATAAAAAGGGCATCGGAATATAGGAATGTTGACTATTTCTTATTCGACACCAAGGTCAACACGTATGGCGGAAGTGGAAAAAAATGGGATTGGTCGTTATTGAATGGCATTGAAAATTCGGTTCCATTTTTACTGGCAGGAGGTATAGGACCAGAGGATGTTGAAAAAATAAAATCACTTAAACATTCTAAGTTTAAAGGGGTTGACATCAATAGTAGATTCGAGGTAAGTCCTGGAATAAAAGATGTACTTAAAATAAAAACATTTGCAGAAGCGATAAAAGATAAAAGCGTTGAATCATGATAGAATCTAAGGTAAGTTATCATCCAGATCAGAGAGGTTATTATGGAAATTTCGGAGGAGCATTTATACCGGAGATGTTGCACGCCAATGTGGATCACCTCAGAAAATGCTACCTAGAGATTTCTCATAGTACAGCGTTTAAAGAAGAATTTAATTCACTCTTGAGAGATTATGTAGGAAGACCTTCTCCTCTTTATTATGCTAAAAATTTAAGCAAGAAATACGGTGCTACCATATACTTAAAAAGAGAAGATTTAAACCATACAGGTGCGCACAAGATCAACAATACTATAGGTCAGATTTTACTGGCACAACGGATCGGAAAGAAAAGAATAATCGCAGAAACAGGTGCGGGACAGCATGGAGTAGCCACCGCTACAGTCTGCGCCTTGATGGGTGTAGAATGTATTGTATACATGGGCGAAGTCGATATAGAAAGGCAAGCACCTAATGTCGCTAGAATGAAAATGCTGGGAGCAGAAGTAAGGCCTGCCACCAGCGGCTCTAAAACGCTTAAAGACGCAACCAACGAAGCGATTCGAGATTGGATCAATCACGCAGAAGACACCCATTACATAATAGGGTCTGCCATCGGTCCTCACCCCTACCCGGATATGGTGACTCGATTCCAATCCGTTATCAGCGAAGAGATTAAGAAACAGCTAAAAGAAAAAACTGGCAGTGAGCTTCCTGATTATGTCGTAGCATGTGTCGGAGGAGGAAGCAATGCAGCAGGGGCATTCTATCATTTCTTAGAAGATGAATCTGTACAGTTAATTCTAGCAGAAGCTGCTGGAAAAGGCATCAACAGTGGACATTCTGCGGCGACCAGTATTCTGGGATCTGAAGGCATTATTCACGGATGCAAGACCTTACTGATGCAGACGGATGATGGTCAGATAATCGAACCATATTCTCTTTCAGCTGGCTTGGATTATCCAGGAATCGGTCCATTGCACGCACATCTTATTAAGAGCGGTCGGGCCTCGGTTTATGCCGCTACGGATGATGAAGCCATGCAATCAGTCCTAGCGTTGTCTCAGATGGAAGGAATTATACCTGCACTAGAGACTGCGCATGCTATATCTGTGCTTTCGCAAATGAGCCTGCAAGAAGAAGACACCCTCGTCTTGTGTCTTTCAGGTCGAGGAGACAAAGACTTAAACACCTTTATCAATTATTTAGAAAAGAAAGAAAATTGATGGCAATGAATGATACAAGTGTTCAGAATAAAATAAAAGAAACTATACAGAAAAATAAAGGCCAGGTCCTTAATGTATATGTTACTGCGGGCTACCCTAATCTAAATGATACGGTTCAGGTAATGGAAAGTCTCGCGCATGAAGGCGTAGATATTATAGAACTAGGTATTCCATATTCTGATCCCCTTGCTGATGGTCCTACCATCCAGAAAAGTGGAGAGCAATCTCTTAAAAACGGAATGACACTTGAAGTTTTATTTGAACAGGTAAAACAGGCAAGAGAGACGATCGACACCCCCATCATCTTGATGGGATATTTCAATCAGATGCTACAGTATGGTCCTGAAGAATTTCTCAAGAAAGCAACTGACAGCGGCGTCGATGGTTTTATCATTCCGGACATGCCCATGTACGTATATGAAGAAGAATACAAGACACTGTTTCAGAAGTACAACTTATCGATGAGTTTCTTGGTTTCTCCTATGACAAGTGAAGATAGAATAAGAAAAGCCATAGAATTAAGTAGCGCATTTGTCTATGTAGTAAGTCAATCAAGCATAACTGGAAAAAGCGGAGAAATTTCTCCAGAGCAGATTTCCTATTTTGAAAAAATAAATTCAACCTTAGCCGGTCATCCATCGTTGATCGGTTTCGGAATTCATGATAGAAGCACCTACAATCTGGCTTGTAAGTATGCAGACGGTGCCATTATAGGCAGCGCTTTCATAAGAGCCTTAAATGGAGAAGGTGACAGTCCTAC
>CAZFJO010000059.1:0-15298 GCA_964518915.1 uncultured Saprospiraceae bacterium | reverse complement strand
ACATGAAATATATAACCATAACCGTCATTCTGCTTTATAGCTTGACCCTTTCTGCACAGCAGACCTATACCGACTATAAGGATCGACAGCAACTGTTGGGACATATTAAAGTCGAAGATCTAAAGAGTGAGCCATTCAGTCAGTGGTATGAAAGGGTTTACGATGAATTTAAGACTGAGTCTATCGGCCTTGTGGATGCAGATGGATTGAAATACATACAGGTCAAGCTTTTTTTAGGGACGTGGTGCGGAGACAGCAAGAGAGAGGTTCCAGCATTTATTAAATTATGGGAAGAGCTAGGTTTGGATCTGGATCAACTAGATATTATAGCACTGCATAACGACGCAGAAAAGTATAAGCAATCACCTGATCGGCTGGATGAAAAATATAAGATCCATAGGGTGCCCACCATAATATTTGAGAAATCAGGATCAGAAATAGCTAGGATTGTAGAAGAGCCTGTTACCAGTATGGTTATAGACTTAGCCCAGATTTCAAAGGGCATGCCTCCTAAACCTAATTATCAAGGAGCGAATATTGCTTATCGGAAATGGGATGTACTTACCTCCACAGATTCCGTACTGCGAGCAGATTTAATGAAGGAAATAAATAATGCTTCTAGAAAGTCCTATGAATTGATCACCCTGGGTAGAAAGTTATGGGCTTCCGGTCACCGTGAAGAGGCGATTGCTCTGATGGATATTAACATACTGAAATTCCCATATGACCCGTACAGTAGGTATTACTTAGGTAAGTTGCATGCAGAGAATGGAGGCAAGGAAGAAGCCATCGTCCAGTTAGAAGAGGCGCTCCGACTGGAACCTAAGTACTATAATGCAATGGAGTTATTGATTAAAGTGCATGATGAAATAACCTTAGTGGAGTAAAAACAGTAGGATGATATGTCGGGCGCTGATATTTCAATAATAAATGACATAAGTGGGCTGATTTATATCGGAAGAATTCATATATGAAAATATTAATTCCTTATTTTTGACTCGAATTTTTTACCAGAGAAAAAAATAGGACCCGATGGCAGATATAAGTTTATCTTCATTCGAAAGAAGGCATATAGGAATAACTGCCTTAGAGCAGTCAGAAATGCTTGAAGCTGTAGATGCATCATCTATAGAACAACTGATTGCCGAAACGATACCGTCTAGCATAAGGATGGAGTCAGAACTAAAGATTCCAGATGCGCTTACTGAACAGGAATACCTTGATTTTCTTAAAGAAAAGGCAAGCAAGAATAAAGTATACAATAACTTCATCGGGCAAGGATATTATGGTACGATTACACCATCTGTTATCCTAAGAAATGTGTTTCATAACCCAGGTTGGTATACTCAGTACACGCCTTATCAAGCAGAGATTGCACAAGGTAGATTAGAAGCCTTGCTTAACTTTCAGACGATGGTGTCTGATCTGACAGGACTTCCCATAGCTAATGGATCTCTACTGGATGAAAGCACTGCTGCAGCAGAAGCGATGGCTATGTTCCAGGGTATAAGAAACAAGAAAAGAAAGAAAGATCCTGCGACCCAGTTTTTCGTTGATGAAAATGTGTATACTCAGACGGTTGATGTAATTAAAACCAGGGCTCAGCCCATCGGTATAGAAGTAGTAGTAGGTGACTATAGAACCTGTGAAATTACAGATAATTTGATCGGAGCGGTGGTTCAGTATCCAGATTCTACAGGAAGCATAGAAGATTACCAGGCATTCTGCGATTCTTGTCATGAGACGGGAGCGCTTGTATGTGTTGCTGCAGACATCTTGAGTCTTGCATTGCTCAAGCCTCCGGGTGAGTGGGGCGCGGACGCTGTTGTCGGCAATACCCAGCGTATGGGTGTACCTATGGGTTATGGGGGGCCACATGCTGCCTATTTCGCGACTAGAGAAGAATATAAGAGATTGATACCGGGAAGGATTATCGGTGTCTCTCTAGATGCTCAGAATAATCAAGCCTTAAGGATGGCCTTGCAGACGAGAGAGCAACACATCAAGCGAGAAAGGGCTACATCTAATATATGTACTGCACAGGCTTTGCTGGCAATTATGGCAGGAATGTATGCCGTATACCATGGACCTGCTGGATTGAAAGATATAGCAGATGATATCCATCATAAAGCATATATTCTTTACAACAACCTTAAAACGATAGGATACGAAATAGTCAATGAATCCTTCTTCGATACCATAACCGTAAAGATAGATGCCGATGAGATCGGAAAGGTTAAGTATTTAGCGGGAGAAGATTTTATTAATCTTTTCTATAGGAAAGATTCGATTTCTATATCCGTAGATGAAACAACAACGGATGAGCAACTTCAGTTGCTGATAACCGTAATGGCTGAGATTAAGGAGCTTAACCATACGATCAGTTCTTCTAATGGGGTAGTCGCCATTCCGCAATCTATGGTGAGGAAATCAGCTTATCTGGATCACCCTGTATTTCACAGCAATCAGACAGAAACCAAGATGATGCGTTATATCAAGCATCTAGAAAATAAAGACCTGTCGTTAACTCATTCTATGATTGCTCTCGGATCATGTACCATGAAGCTCAATGCTGCGACACAATTGATTCCAGTATCATGGCCTTCCTTTTCTGCTATACATCCATTTGCTCCAGAGAGCCAAGTGGGTGGGTACAGAGAAATATTTGAAGAACTTGAAGACATGCTTGCTGAGATTACAGGATTCACGGCTTGTTCTCTTCAGCCCAATAGTGGCGCCCAAGGAGAATATGCTGGCTTGATGGTCATCGCTGCCTATCATAGAGACAGAGGAGAAAGTCATAGAAATGTGGCGTTGATTCCTTCTTCTGCACATGGAACTAACCCAGCATCAGCTGTAATGGCAGGAATGAAAGTTGTTGTTGTGAAATGTGATGAGAAAGGCAACATAGATGTACAAGATTTAAAGGAAAAGGCAGAACTACATGCCGATAATCTTGCCTCCCTTATGGTTACATATCCGAGCACCCATGGGGTGTTCGAGAAGGCTATAAAAGAAATATGCGACACTGTACACAGATATGGTGGACTGGTCTATATGGATGGTGCCAATATGAATGCCCAGGTAGGATTAACAAGCCCTGGAATAATAGGGGCTGATGTATGCCACCTTAACCTACATAAGACATTCGCTATTCCTCACGGAGGAGGTGGCCCAGGTATGGGACCCATCTGTGTCAACGATAAACTCGCTCCTTATCTTCCTGGACATGCCGTAACACCTACCGGTGGAGAGAAAGCCATATCTGCTGTTTCCTCAGCTGGGTGGGGCAGTGCCAGTATACTATTGATTTCATATGCTTATATATTGATGCTGGGAAAAGAAGGCTTGCGCAGATCAACGGAAGCTGCGATTCTCAATGCCAATTATATGAAGGCACTTCTTGAGAAGGATTATCCGGTCCTATACTCAGGAGAAAATGGCAGAGCGGCACATGAAATGATTATAGATCTGAGACAATTTAAACCGCTTAATATTACCGCGGAAGATGTTGCTAAGCGACTTATAGATTATGGTTTCCATGCCCCTACATTGTCGTTTCCGGTTCCAGGCACAATCATGATTGAACCTACTGAATCTGAAAGCAAGGACGAACTCGATCGATTCTGTGCAGCGATGAGTAGCATAAAAGCTGAAGTCGATGACATAGCCTCAGGTAAGGTAGATGCGCAGAATAATGTACTTAAAAATGCACCTCATTCTCTGAAGGTTATAACGCAAGATGAATGGGGATTCCCGTACACGAGGCAGGAAGCGGCGTACCCACTTCCATACTTGCATCAGAGAAAATTCTGGGCTTCCGTAGGTAGAGTTGATAACGCCCATGGCGATAGAAACCTGATATGTACTTGCCCACCCATTGAAGATTATGAAGAAGAAGTAAACCCATAGACTGGTATGAGGCAAGTGGTTCTCAATATGAAAACATTCTATACCTAGGTCCTATGAAAATATCGGATAGAGGTTACTGGGTATCTTTTCATTTTTATTGGCAATCTATTGTTCATTATTTCTATTACTCAGCTAAATTCAGAAGTTTTACTTTTTTCACTGCAAGCAATCCAGCCATCGAAATGGGTGGCATGCTTGATGATAACAAGGAGGATGTATATTCATTGTTGCCCCAGGAGTACTTGCCAGTAACCCAGCTTTTAACCAAGTACGACCTGACAGCGGAAGACCTCGATCAGTGGGCTTTATCATTTCCTCTTATCGTTAAGCCTAATATTGGTCTTAAGGGATTTAAAGTTGCTAAGGTTGAAAACCTTGATGAGTTGAATACATATTTGCGTAAGCAGGACAAGGACAGAGAATTTCTACTTCAAGAATATCTAGATTATAAAAAAGAATACTCGTTGCTGTATTATCGGGTTGAAGATGGACGTAGATCTGGAATCACCTCACTGATAGAAAAATCCTATCCGAGTGTGATCGGGGACGGCAACAGTACCTTGTCGGCATTGATTGATGGGTATAAAAATTCTTATGTCGATATGGATTCAGTCAAGCTCAAATGGAGCTCCATGCTAGATCAAGTAATTCCAGATGGAAAAGAAATCATCCTTCACAGAATCGGGAATTATAGCCGTGGTTCTAAGTTTCATTCTATGCAAGATCAGATAGATGACGAACTAATATTATGCACAGATCGATTGTTTAAGGATGTTTCAGGAATAGATTTCTGTAGGGTAGACTTTAAGTCGGATTGTTTAGAAGGGTATAAGACGGGTGCATTTAAAATACTTGAAGTTAATGGTGCTAAATCGGAGCCTCTACACACGTATGATAAGAAGCATAGCTTCTGGGATAATGTAAAAACCATTGTGATTCACTGGAAGATTATGGCGTCTATTGTAAGTTACCGGAGGAAAAAAGACGCTTATGTTTTCCCCAGTACTAGGAGAGGGCTGAAATCACTATTTGCTATTAAGAAAGTGACTAAAAGTGCTTGATTCTTATGAGGTAAAATGTTGTCAACGTTTTTTCAGTCAGATGTCATCTTGTATTTATTTCTTGGTATTTTTACCTTATGAAGTTAGTCATAGATATAGGTAATTCTAATATAGTATTCGCCTTCAATAACGGTAACTGGGAATCGGTCAAGAGAATTGAAACCAATCATGAGCAATCTCCTGTATTCTACCAGTCTGTATTGTCTAATCATATGCTTGAAGAAGGAATACCTTCTCAGAGCATAAGCCACGTCTATATAAGTTGTGTCGTAACTGAAGTGATGGAGCCTATAGTAGAAGCTATGTCAGGCTACCTAGGTTTAACGCCACTTGTCATGGAACCAGACTTATACTTGCATACTGATATGCACATACCTAAACCATATGAAATAGGTTCTGATCTTGTAGGGAATGCATATGCTTATTGTAAGAAAATGAAAGGGGTCGGTATTGTAGTTGATTTCGGTACAGCACTCACCTTTACAGTTGTGAATGCTGACGATGGTATACAAGGCGTTACCATTGCTCCTGGTATTAAAACAGCCATCAAGTCTCTGTTTCTGGGTACCTCAATGTTGCCTGAAGTGCCTGTCTTGATGCCCACTTCTGCAATAGGAAAGAATACACAGCACGCCATACAATCAGGAGTAATGTGGGGTTATCTAGGCTTAGTAAAGGAAGTGGTTAATCAGATAAAGGCTGAATATGATATGCCAGTTACGGTTGTTGCTACAGGTGGACTGTGTCATGCTATTCCTCAATTATCGGAAATCATCGATCACTATGATATGAATTTTACCTTAGAAGGTATTATGATGATCTGCGACGATTACCTTGCTTCATAATGTTTAATCACATTTCTTTTTTCTTGTGTCCATAAGATGGATGATTTTCCATCCTTCATTGCTTAAGAAAAACTGCATAACATTGGTCCCGCAGTGGCTGAATTTATCTCCTCTATAAAAACGATAGTCCATCCATGCAGTGGCCATGTTGTCATCTACATGTATGATAAGGTTGCTTATTTTTTCATCCCATACTTCCTCGTGCGGTGTTCCTACAGCTGATATGAAAGATTCAATATCTCCTGATTGTAATACGCTTGTGGAGTCTGGAGTTCGCATGGCTGAGTATAAAGTACATTCTTGCATAAGTACACTCCTGACAGCTGTTGAATCTCCTGCCCGCATTCCATCGAAAAGTACATGAATCTGCTTAGTTATGGCTTCTGTTTTATTTTTATCCTGCGCCTTGCCATCTTCCGGCAGTAGTGTAAACAGAATAGGCATTACCAATAATAACAATCTATAAGTTGCAATCCTATGCATAATAATAAGTTACGTATTAAAATAAAAAATATTAAAAATAAATCTATATAAAATTTTGCCTAAAGAACGATATAGCATATATTTAATCAAGATTTAGTCAAAAAACATTCTTTTATACTGAATCTCTTTTAATTAACGAATACTAAAGATACTGATTTATTAGAATCAATAGTAGCACTACGAAAGTAGTATAGTTGTTAAAGCCAGTATTTAAGATAGGTGAAAAGATGAAAGTCTTATCACTGAATCAGAAACTTCAACGAGTTTCTTAACCTTGTGGATTATTCTGAAAATGAAAGCTGAGCTGAATCCTTGGTGCAGCAGACATGAAAAGAATTACTCACGAAAAATAGGGATTATAGAGCAATCTATGATCCCTTATTTTTTTATTCCGCTTTCTCTTTTACGTCGTCCATTACCTCTATAGTCTTATCCCAGAAGTCCTGAAACATAGGCTTTACCGATTCGAATACGCCGGCAGCTTTTTCTGGAAGAGGCTGCAGCATTCCATAACTTACAGAAGTCGCCTTGGTTTCATCCTTTATAAGTGATAATTTATCACCCAGCCATATAATCATGCTAAGTATCAAGGCAAAAAATAATCCTTGCGCGGCACCACCGGCTATTTTATTGACGAAATTTAGATTCATCTTCTTAAAGATGTTTTCCAGCTTTTTACCAATAAATCTTACGATGAACATGACAAGTAAGAAGGTGATAACAATGCCTAGAATAAAGCTTATGCTCGGACTGAGACTCAATACACTATCAATACCCTTTATCAGAATAGGAGATAGTTTCAAGGCAGCTACAATAGCTATAACTATTGATAAAGTATCGAAGATTGTATTGATTATACCTCTTGAGTAACCTACATATACACCGTATGCAATGATTAATGCGGATAAAATGTCCAGTATCATAATTTATAACTTTTAAGTTTTTAGGCGTATATAGGGTATACCTACCTTATAAAGTATAAAAATGCGTTAAAAAATAAGATATACGAATGAATTCCTACATAAATCTGTTTTTGATATACTAATGGCAGTGAAATCTAGTTTTATCACTTAAGAAAGGAAGTAGCTGTATTTATACCGATTTTTCGTAGATTTGATTTAAGGTTATTAATAACAACCGCATTTTTTAAATTTTATGCAGAGAATAAAAGCTATATACACTTTCATCATATTGCTCCTGGCAGTAACCAGTTATGGACAGAAGTCTGTTTCAGAAATTCCTAATGTATTTCTTATAGGAGAGTATGAAGCACCGTATGAAGCCATGGTTAAAGACCACACAGACTTATTGCTTTCGGTCTCTGATAACTCTATGGAAAAAGCATATGACAGATGGCTTGATTTGCTTCAGTCCATGGAAGACTATGCAGACAATAAGGAGTTCGATATTAAGGGCATAAAGATATGGTTGAATGTTTTCTGGAAGAAAGATGGCACACTCAATCATATTGTGTATTACCCTAAGCCTAATTCTAGAAACTTAGATTTCGATAAACTTACCATATTCTTAAAAGGATTTTTCGATGTATACCAGATGGAAGTAGCATCTGATTCTGGATTCTCTCATTATGGAAGCGCTAGTTTCCCTACTTTTTCTAAGAACCGTACGGCAAAGGAGAAGTAAACATCCTTGTTCAATTCTTTTTATCATCGTTTTCCCATACTAGTTCTTGTATATACTCGTATGAGATACCTTTTATGGATCTGCCCTTTCATTGTGGATAACGTTTTTCAAGCTATCCCATCGTTTAGAAAATATCCTTCCTTTTCAATACACCCCATGATTAAAGTGGGCAATTTCAGTTCACTGATATAAATCATCAATTCATCATCCATTTCATAGGGTTCACGAGTCAGGGACGTAAGTTGAAATGAAACTATGTTAGATTTATTACAGATTACACGATAATTCTATTGGAAACTTTTGACTTGTTGAAAGTTTCCACAGTATATTTGTCCTAACGAAACAATAATCTGTGAAGAATAAAATATTTGTCAGAACACTAGAGATGTTTATGAAGTATGGCGTCAAGAGCGTAAGCATGGACGATATCTCTAGGATGTTAGGAATTTCTAAGAAGACCTTATATCAATTTATCGAAAATAAAAAGGATCTCGTTAAGTCTGTGGTTGTCCATAGAATGGAAGAAGAAGTAAAGGAAGTAGGAGAGATTATAGAAGGTTCTAAAGACGCGATACATGAAATGGTGGAGATCACCCGATATGTGCACAAGTTCCTCCGGAAGATAAAGCCATCACTTATTTATGATTTACAGAAATACCATAAAGAAGTGTGGAGTATGATCAATCACCATCACAAGACTTACTTGCACGATGTAATAAAAATGAATATAGAGCGGGGTCAATCAGAAGGATACTATCGAGACGATCTATCTCCTCGGATTATATCTAACTTCTATACCCAGCTCACACTTGCCTTGACAGATGAAACATTTTTTCCACTGTCAGAATTTACCCCACCTCAATTACATAAAGAACTCGTCCATTACCATATGTACGCTCTTACTAATTCTAAAGGCAGGAAAAAATTAAAAAGCTTAGAATTTTAATCATTATGACTAGATATATATACACCACGATTTTATCTTTTTTTATGGTTTCTGGTTTTAGTCAAGAGACTTTTTCACTGCAAGAAGCCATAGATTATGCCCTGAGTAATCACCCCGCTATCAAGCTAAAGCAATTAGATATCCAGACAGCCGATAGCGATATCAGGGAATTCAAGTCCATCGGAATGCCTAAGGTTACGGGTTCAATTAATTACCAGTACTATTTTAAAACTCCTGTACAACCTGTTGAAGACTTTATTTCTCCAGCTGTATATGGCGTTTTATTTCAGGAGCAAGTTTTAGAACCCAGAGCGTTAGGCGCACCGGATGTGTTCGAATTTTCATTTTTTCAACCACACAATCTTACTGGAGGCATAGAGGCCAGTGCCTTGTTATTCGATGGTTCCTATCTAGTAGGCCTTAAAGCTGCCAGGCTTTATAAAGAACTCGTAAGTAAAGAAGTAAATCAGACTGAACAAGATGTGGAGACTGCTGTAACGAAGGCTTATATGGGAATCTTGATTCTTGAAGAAAACCATATTGTTTTAGAGAAAAACATAATGAACCTTGAGAAGTCCCTTAAAGACATGGAAGCCATGTATAAAGAAGGTTTCGTAGAATCTCTAGATGTAGACCGACTCCAACTGTCTTATGATAACCTCAAGACGGAATTGAAAAAAATAAAAGGGCTGATTAACATCAGTTTTAATGTGCTTAAATACCAGATGAATTATCCTATGGAAAAGAACATAGGAATTACTGAAAAAATCCAGCAACTGGCGTCTGAGTATGCGCTAGACGTAATAGACCTAGAACAAGAAATAGACTTTACGCAGAGAGCAGAATATGATATATTACAGACCGGTCAAGCGCTGAATCGACTGGATTTAGACCGCAATAAAAAAGGCTATTTGCCTTCGGTACGGGTATTCGCCAATGCTTCCCAAGCGCTCCAGCGAAATAACTTATTCGACGGCAGTGAAGCAGGACTTCTACCTACGGTTGCAGCCGGTCTTGGAATCAATGTACCTATATACGATGGTGGAGAAAAGTCTGCCAAGATCCAGAAAGTGAGGTTGAATATAGAAAAGACAGACCTGCAACTAGAAGAATTTAAAAGAGGGGTTGAGCTGCAAGTACGCAACGCTAAGTACGCTATGCAGAATGCAATTGCAGCTATAGAGAACACGAAGAAGTCCCTAGACATCACAGAAAGAATATACGATAAAACACAGATTAAGTTTTCTGAAGGTGTCGGTTCTAGTGTAGAAGTAACACAGGCAGAAGCCAATCTATATCAAGCTCAAGCTGCCTATATATCAGCACTGTATGACTTAGTTACTGCTAAGACAGATTTGAATATTGCACTCGGAAAATAATATCATGACTCAATTAAATACCACTATAAATACATCTATAATGAAAAAAATAGGAATCGTAATTCTAGCCATATCCTTGTATGCATGTGGACCTCAAGTAGATCCGAATTCCATAGAAGGCAAGCGTTCTTCTCTTAAAGAAAAGAAAACCATGGCTAAGCAATTGAAAGATGAAATTGCTAAGCTAGAAGAGGAAATCCTAGAACTAGATCCACCTAAGGAAAAAGCACCTATCAATGTCAATGCCCTACAAGTAGACCCAACTGTATTTACCAGATATGTAGATGTACAAGCTTCTGTTACGACGGATGACATCAGTTACGCCAGCAGTGAGACAGGAGGCAGGTTGAATAGTATCCGCGTGAAAGAAGGACAATATGTAAAGCGTGGACAGTTGATTGCAACAGTGGATATGCAGACCCTCGATAATCAGATAGCTGAGATCCAGACCTCTCTAGATCTTGCAACGACTGTATACGATAGGCAGAAAAGATTATGGGAACAGGAAATCGGTTCAGAGCTGCAATACATACAAGCTAAAAGTAATAAGGAAAGACTAGAGAAAAGCTTAGTCACCGCGCAGTCTCAACTTTCTAAGCGGAATGTATATGCCCCTATATCTGGAGTTGTAGAAAAGGAATTTATGAAGTCTGGAGAAATGTCGGCACCAGGATCTCCGATTATTCAGATACTCAATACGCAGACTGTAACCATAACTGCAGATGTCCCTGAGATATACTTAGGCAAGATTAAACGAGGAGATATGGTAGACATTCATTTTCCTGCTCTCGGCATCACCATCTCTAGAAAGATTACAGCCCTGGGTAGAACCATAGATCCAGCTAATAGAACTTTTGAGATAGAAATTGAGACAGCTAACCGCAATGGAGAATTAAAACCTAACCTTCTTGCAGAAGTTAAATTTAAGGATCTGGAGCTTAAGGATGTTGTGGTCGTCCCTGTAGATTATGTACTAGAGGAAGTCTCTGGAAGAAACTATGTATACATTGCTAAAGAAGACAATGGTGTCTATCGTGCAGTTAAGGCATATGTAGACCTCGGAGA
Source organism: uncultured Saprospiraceae bacterium (assembly GCA_964518915.1). Classification (GTDB taxonomy): domain Bacteria; phylum Bacteroidota; class Bacteroidia; order Chitinophagales; family Saprospiraceae; genus JABDLO01. The sequence goes on along the minus strand of CAZFJO010000059.1, from coordinate 3,963 downwards.
AAGCAGTGAAGACGGCATCGTAATAGAAAATGGGTTAGTTGCAGGACAACTCATGATTACGAAAGGATCTAGAAACGTTGCAGCTAATGGTATGATCATCATTGATTCATCTGAAGAAACCACCACCAATGGATAAAATTAAACAGACACTCAGAGAGTTTAGCATAACTTCCTTCGCTGTGGATAATGGGACAAGTATATTTTTACTTGCCTTTATGATTCTACTTTTCGGGGTGCAGAGTTATATAGATATGCCGAAGGAACAATATCCTGATGCCAGTCTTCCGACGGTTTATGTCAATACGCCTTACTTCGGTAACTCAGCGGAAGAGATAGAAAACCTGATTTCGAGGCCCATAGAAAAAGAGATCGAATCGATAGTCGGTGTCAAGGATGTAAAATCAACATCTATACAGGATTTTTCTGTTATCATATGCGAGTTTAATTCAGACATGGATATGGAAGAGGTCATCCGCAAGGTCAAGGATGCGGTAGACAAGGCCAAGCCAGAATTGCCCAATGATTTAACAGAAGAGCCTACTGTACTCGAAGTAGCCTTCTCAGAATTTCCAATAGTTACGGTTAACCTATCGGGTAATTACTCTAATGATGAACTAAAGGAATACGCGGACTACCTAGAAGATAAAATTGAGGATATCAAGCAGATCTCTAAGGTAGAGATGAAGGGTGTGCTGGAAACAGAAATTCAAGTCGATGTAGACCTCAATAAGATGCAGAGCCTCGAAGTGTCATTTCAAGACATAGAAAACGCCATTGCTTCAGAGAATATGACTATGTCTGGAGGAGAACTGGTCAAGAATGATTTCAGACGTGCCATCAGGGTAGTAGGTCAGTTTCAAAATGTCAGAGAACTGGAACAACTCATCATCAAGAGCGAAAACCAACGTCCGATATATCTGCAAGATATAGCACAAGTAAAACGGGGGTATGAAGAACGGACCTCCTATGCTCGGGCAGATGGACTTCCGGTCATATCTCTCGATGTTATCAAACGTAAGGGAGAGAACTTGCTTTATGCTGCCGATGAATTAAAAGAGGTTATCAAGCATGCAGAGAGAACTTTTCCAGATGATTTAAAAATCACCTTATTTAATGACTTGTCAATCTACACACGCAATGAGGTTAATAACTTAGAGAATTCCATTATATCTGGTGTAATACTCGTGGTCCTCATATTGTTGTTCTTCCTAGGATTAAGGAATTCTTTATTCGTAGGGATTGCCATTCCGCTGTCTATGTTGATGGGGATTCTGTTTCTCAATATGACAGGTGCAACGATGAACATTGTCGTACTTTTTGCCTTGATACTTGCCCTCGGCTTGCTGGTAGATAACGCCATCGTTGTCGTAGAGAACATATATCGGTATCGGCAAGAAGGGTACTCGGGAATAGATTCAGCGAAGTATGGCGCAGGAGAAGTAGCATGGCCTATTATTGCTTCTACAGCAACTACACTGGCCGCATTTTTACCCTTAGCTTTTTGGCCTGGATTGATGGGGGAATTCATGAAGTTTATGCCCCTTACTTTAATCATCGTCCTGAGTTCTTCCTTATTCGTAGCATTGGTAATAAATCCTGTCTTGACATCAAGACTGATGAAGATAGATGAAAAAGCAGATTCTGCTTCTGCGTATAAAAGGAGAAGAAGGAACGTACTTGTCGGTGCTCTTGTGATGCTGGTTATCGGATTACTAGGTCATGTTTCAGGAGCTATGACTTTACGGAACATAATGGGTTTCGCCTTGGTGATTTCATTGCTTAATTTTTTCTTGTTGAGACCAGCCTCGTTCTGGTTTCAGAATAAAGCGATCCCTAAACTTGAAGCAGCCTATAATCGATTTATAAGTTTTGCACTGAGAGGATGGTCTCCGATGTTGTTTTTCTTCGGTACATTCGCGCTGTTAGGCGCGTCTATATTTCTGTTGATGGTTAAGACGCCACCGATAGAATATTTTCCATCTCCAGAACCTTTATACATCAACACATTCGTTGAGCTTCCTCTCGGTCGAGATATAGAAGCTACGAATAAAGTTGTGAGGGAGATCGAAGCAGAAATTGAGGAAGTCATAAAAGATAAGCGCCATATTGTAGAAGCGGTACTTACCCAGATAGGAGAAGAAACTTCTGATCCTAATTCGCCACCAGAACCTGGAGTTACGCCGCATAAGGCTAGGATTACGGTTGCATTTGTGAAAACGGAAGATAGGGGAGACCTGAAAACTTCAGTTATTCTCAATGAAATCAGAGAAGCAGTAAAGGGGTATGCTGGGGTTCAAGTCTTCGTAGATCAGAACGCAAGTGGGCCGCCAGCCGGAAAACCAGTTAATTTAGAAATTAGAGGAGAAGATATAGATACGCTGATCATTCTAGCCGATCAAGTCAAAAATTTCATCAATGCTAAGAACATCGCTGGTATCGAAGAATTAAAAACGGATGTAAGTCTAGGGAAGCCTGAACTGCTGGTTAATATCGATAGAGAAGCGGCACGAAGATATGAGTTGTCTACCTTCAGTATAGCCAGTGCGCTGAGGACATCGGTATTCGGAAAGGAAGTATCTAAATTTAAAGAAGGAGAGGACGAGTATCCGATTATGGTAAGGCTTAATAATTCCTATAGAAACAATGTAGGTGACTTGATGAATCAGAAGATTACTTTCCGAAATCCGACCAATGGAAGAATCGTGCAAGTTCCGATTTCATCCGTGGCAGATGTAGATTATTCTACGACTTACAACGCAGTAAAAAGAATCAATAGTGATCGTGTGATTACGGTTTTCAGTAACGTCACAGAAGAAGGAAATGCCAATGCTATTAACGCTGAACTTGCGAGTATGATGGAAGATTATGAATTTCCAGAAGGATATTCTTATGCCTTTACAGGAGAGCAACAACAGCAGGCAGAGGATATGTCTTTTCTAGGAGGAGCTTTTATGGTGGCGCTGTTTACGATATTCATCATCTTGGTGGCTCAGTTCAACTCGATCATATCTCCATTCATAATTGTATTATCGATTCTGTTTTCAACCATCGGAGTATTCCTTGGGTATACCTTAACTGGAAATACAGTATCAGTTGTATTTTCTGGAGTAGGGATAATCTCACTAGCAGGTGTTGTCGTTAACAATGCCATTGTACTTATAGATTACATTAATTTACTCATAAAACGAAAACGGGAATCGCTGGGTATAGATTCTGCTAGTGGCCTGACATTTGAGCAGATTAAGGAATGTATTATAGAAGGGGGAGCCACGAGATTAAGACCGGTTTTACTGACAGCGATAACCACGGTTCTAGGCTTGATCCCTCTGGCGATAGGATTCAATTTCAACTTTTTCACTCTCGTAACCGACCTTCAACCTAATGTGTTTCTGGGTGGAGACAATACCGCATTGTGGGGCCCGATGGCATGGACGGTGATCTACGGGCTTGTATTCGCTACCTTCTTGACACTGGTGATTGTTCCGGTGATGTATTGGCTTGCATTTAGACTGAAGCGTCTAGGAGGAAGATTGATGGCAAGAGGGTAAGGTAGTTGATCTAGGAATATCTACATTTGTATTATATGGATATAAGAGCACTTAGAGAAAATTATTCTAAAGGAAAACTAACGGAGGATCATCTTGTGGCTGATCCTCTAGATTTATTTTCATCCTGGATGTCTGATGCCCTTAAAGCTGAACTTCCTGAGCCCAATGCCATGGTGTTGTCTACTGTCAATGCTGATGGACATCCGAGCAGTCGGGTAGTCTTATTAAAAGAAATAGATACGGGATTTATTTTTTATACGAATTATACCAGTGCCAAGGCAGAAGAGATGGAGGCTAATAATCAAGTGGCCCTATGTTTTCTATGGAAGGAAATAGAGAGACAGGTCAGGATAGAAGGGAGCGTTGAGAAAATATCGAAAGAAAAATCAGAAGCTTATTTTCACGCTAGACCACG
>CAZFJO010000058.1:0-15632 GCA_964518915.1 uncultured Saprospiraceae bacterium | reverse complement strand
GGAAGGAGCCTCGCGCACACCGCGAGGGTGGGTGGCCAGAGTCCTAGTGGGACTTGTAAACACATACCATATGAAATGTAAAAAGGAGACTCTTTTTACAAAGAATCTCCTTTCTGATCGTTGACCCACTAGGACTCGAACCTAGAATGACGATACCAAAAACCGTAGTGTTGCCAATTACACCATGGGTCATTACTTCATCGAAGCGGATGCAAAGATAGTATATTTACTATTTTCGTGCACCTATATTTTTCAAAAATTTATGACATTTTAGAAGTTGGTGATTATGAATAACTTATACATTGTACGATTTCTATGTATATGCGGAATCAGCCCATTTCTTGCCTTTTATGGTCATGCTCAGACTTCAGAAATAGACAGTATTTACTCCATAACCATAGACTCTATTACCTATACTTCTACCAAAATCTATGATCAACACACCATCGGACTTGATAGAAAAGATTTCCTCGCCATGCCAGGTGCCTTCGAAGATCCTTCTCGATTGCTCATGAAATATCCCGGAATTTCAACGCCCAATGATCAAGCCAATGCTTTCATCTACCACGGTATGCCTGCTCACTTCTATCAGTGGCAGTGGAACGGTGCTGAAATTGTCAACCCTAATCACCTGGCCAATGCAGGTACCATCTCTGACATATCCTCCATCAATAGTGGAGGAGTCAATGCGCTAAGTGGTGAAATTATATCCCGATTCGATTTCAGAGGAGCTCCTCAATCGGAGGTGAGAAATGCCATTGCCGGTGTAGCAGACCTACAGACAAGATCAGACCAGAATTACGTAAAAATAGGACTTATCGGTATAGAAACAGGATACCTTAACCAAGGAGAAAAATGGTCTGTGGGAGGAAATATGCGGTATTCATTTACCGGATTACTGGGAGATCTAGGAGTGGATTTCGGAGGAGAAACGATCGGTTTCCAAGATGGTTATCTTGAAACCCGCTATCAAGATAGTATACATAGTTTCCTGCTTGCTGGATTGTATGGCAGCAGTTACAACAGATTTACCCGTTCAGAAGAACCTACTGTTATAAAAGAGTTTCAAGATATTACTTATGAAGGAAACATCAACCTGCTGCAAGCTCAGTATCAGAAACTCGATGGATACCCATACACGCTTTCAGCTACATGGTCTACAAGAACGGATGATAGAGAGAACATAGGTTCTATAAATGTAAACAATGTGCTCTATGATTTAAGCTCCACCTTTAGTAGCACCATAGGGAAATTATCGCTCGGTCAAGAAGGCACCTTCCATACATGGGGATGGAAACTGAACCAAGTATACGATTATGGAACCCTCATAGATCAAGACAGAAAATCTAGATGGAGGCTTGGGTTTTCTATCGAAAAAAACATTAACCTAGGCACCTATACCGACATCGATCTCACCCTGAATCAAGACTACTACACAGACTTGTCAACCTGGGCCATCACTCCTCAGTTACAGGTAAAATCCAGAATTCATCCGCTGATACAAGTAGGCCTACAATCTGGGCTCAATGCGCAAGCCATGCCTGTTGTCCTATCAAGTGAAGCCCCTGTCCGTGCATGGAGCAATGCTGCTTTCATAAAATTCAATCAAGGGACATGGAGAATAGAGGGTGAAGTTTTCTATCACGATATATACGATCTAGGAACCCTCTCTAGTTCAGAAGTAGAAGGATTAAACATTCTGAATGATATCGGTGCTCCCTTCGGAAGTAGCCTAGATATAAATACCCAAGGATCTAGTTATGGAACATCTGTATTTCTAGATAAGCAAGTCACTGACCACCTCTATCTATCTAGCAATGGCAGCCTGTTCCGTGCGTCCTATAATAATGCTGGTGATGAGGTTTTATCACAGTATAATTTCGGGTATACCTATAATGCTCAGGTAGGATATAAAAAAGAAAATGAGCATGCTACTTTTCGCGTAGACCTTGCCTATCATCAGCGCGGTGGAACTAGGGCCTTTCCATTAATAGACGCATCTCCTGTCATCACCCGTTACGATTATGCTGCAGGACCTACTGGAGAATTACCGATTTATTACCGTTTAGATATAAAATTGCTATACCAGAGAGGAAGATCTACCTGGTCGCTTGACATCCAGAATGTTACAAACCGTCTGAACGCAGCCTATAATTTTATAGAACTAGGAATCGGAGAAACCATTCAGGATCAACTGGGCTTGCTTCCGGTACTCAGTTATAAGTATGGATGGTAGCCTCCTTCTACTCTGTCACTTGCCAGATACCATCTAGGTTTCTACCTGCTTCGTCGTAATCCAGTCCGTACCCGATGATGAAATCATCAGGAATAGAAAACCCCTTCTTGTAGATCGGAAATTGATTCTGGAATACATCCTCCTTAACGAAAAGCGATACCAGTTGCACAGAAGCAGGTTGTGATTTTTCTAGCTTACGCAAATAATAGGTCATCGTATTACCCGTGTCTACAATGTCTTCTACAATTACTAAGTGTCTACCTGCAATCGGAATTTTAGGAGAAAAATATTCTACTACATCTTCTTGTGATTCTGTTCCTCGGTATGAAGACAATTGCACGAACTGCCACTCTGCTGGTAACTTCAGGTTTCTCGCTAGATCAGCGGCGAATCTAAATGCGCCATTGAGTACTACGATGAATAAAGGGTCCTTCCCACGAAAGTCCAATTGAATTTCATCCGCCATTTCTACCACCTTTTTATCGATGGTTTCCTGATCCATATAAGTCTTAAAGAATCTATCCTTTACTTTAATCATTTCTTGTCTGGGTTTACTTGAGGGAGTCCATACTTGTCTATTAAGTAGATTAGACTGGTCATGGCCGCTGCGCCTAGTTCCAGTTCTCTTTTATTCACAGCCTCGAATGTATCTGCCGCTGTATGGTGGAAATCGAAATATCGTTGGGAATCTGGCCTTAATCCTATAAGCAGTCCTCCCTGGCTTTTGAGAGGTCCTATATCTGCTCCGGAACCGCCGGTTGAAAGCATTAATCCATATGGTTCTAGTAAAGTCATCCATTCGTTGACTGCTTTCGCATAAGTTTCTAAAACGTCCTTAGAACCGTCAATTGAAAATCCGCGTGGTACGAAACCACCTGCATCTGACTCCAAGGCTGCAAGATGAAATTCTCCTTTTTCATTGGATACCCTAGCATACGCTGTTGCTCCAGCAAGTCCGTTCTCCTCATTTGCGAAAAGCACACAACGGATCGTCCGCTTAGGCTTATAGTTTAAGGCAATCAAGGTCTTTAATACTTGCATAGATTGTACACAACCTGTCCCATCATCGTGCGCTCCCTCTCCTACATCCCATGAATCTAGATGACCGCCCACGACGATAATTTCTTCAGGAAAATCTGTTCCCACGATCTCGCCGATAACATTATAAGAAGGTTTTTTTCCTGCATCGTCACTATCAGATATTATGGTAGCCTCCACTTTACCCGTTCGCAGCAACTCACTTAATTTTTCAGCATCTCTCGTACTTACACCTAGACCCGGCACAGGTGTTACCCCTTCTTCATAATAGGATGAACCGGTATGAGGTACATCGTCTATACTCGTCGTCATGCTTCTCACAATCGCTCCTACCCCACCATACTCAGAAGCTTTATTCGCTCCGAATACCCGCTGATCCACGGCTCCACCGTAAGCATTGAATGTTCTGACTTGCGTGGGATCCATAGGTCTATTATAAAAAACGATTTTACCTTCTATCTCAGCTCTTCCTAGATCTTCTACTTCTTGCAATGACTTGACCTCGATTATATCTCCAGTAATGGGAACACCATTTCCGCCTTTAGATCTTCCTAGTGCAACTACATTCAGTGGAACGCCTTCTACGCCTTGATAGTTTATGGTTACCTTATTGCTGCCCCTGGTCCAGTAATCTACTTCACATTCTTGTGTATATACTTTATCTAGAGACATATCAGACAAGACGGAGGAAGTATATCCCACGGATTGGTCGTACATAGTTGATCCAGATAATCTATGACCGATGTTCTTAGTTAAGTGGTGTAACCAAGAATAACACGAGCCCGCCGTTAGGGTGTAATCGTGTATTTCTTTAATAAAAAAAGCATCATCATCCGTTTTCTGGCCATACGAAAGGTTAGAAATTAGAAACAATAGTATAAATAGATTGTATTTTTTCATGCTCTAAATTTATAAGGACCAAAGATATGATTACCATCCGTCGAGCATAAAATGTAAGTAAAAAGATATCGCAGAGTCTTGTTTTAAGGAGAAAAACAGGTGTTTTATACGCACTAGCTACAAAAGCATATTAAATATTAGGTAGTCTGGGAGCTTATTGTTAAATTTACAATAAGTAAAATCAAATTACGATTTGGTTTCATTTGGTTAGGGTTGAGGTAGTGCTATCATAGCATTGCCTCTTTTTTATTTTATGCTCTTTTTTTTGTTAGTGTATGTTACTTTTTCGATTTTCACCGTCAGAATTGCGTAATGATCTTATAAAATAGTCCTTACATTGTTTATAAACCTTCTAAATCCAATAGTCTCTGGTGCGATTTCAGCGGAAACATCCGATGAAGAGATAATAGCATTGTATCTGGAAAGTAACCATTCTGCATACTTTGATTTACTCTATGATCGCTACTCGAGAAAAGTATTTGCCAAGTGCATATCTCTCCTGAAAAGTCAGGAGCAGGCTGAAGATGCTACACAAGATATTTTTGTCAAGCTTTTATTGAAACTGGGTAATTTTTCAGGAAAATCTAAATTTTCTACCTGGCTTTATTCTATTACATATAACTATTGTATAGACTTGATCCGAAGAAAAAAGAAAAACCCAGCGGTTTTAGTAGAGGACATGACAGCAGCTAATGATGCTGCAGAAGAAATCAGTGATAGCGAATTACTTGAAACGAATGTAGCCAGACTAAAGGTAGTATTAGAACAGATTCCAGTAGAAGATAAGTCCATTCTTATGATGAAATATCAAGACGACTTATCAATTAAGGATATATGTTCGGTCCTAAATAAATCAGAAAGCGCCATCAAGATGAAAATCAAGCGGGCGAAAGAAAAGTTTATGAGGATTCATAATGAGAAGTATAAAAGTGACTAAAATGAGAAAGAACAATTTTAAAGAGTTAGAGAAGCAGCGCATGGAAGAAGCAGGAAATGCCTTAGATAAAATTAAAAGCAACGTTAATTCTAATCTAGGTGTGTTCCACTTTATAGGTGAGATGATTGAATTGTTTCTACCGAGAGTGTTGCAACTGTTTACTCAAGGAACGAATAATACAGAAAGATTTCCTAGCAATAAATACCCTAACCAACCTGAATAATCCTATTTTCTACCCCAGAAAACAATTGACCTTATGCAGAATTTCGGAAATGTAATTATGGACTCACTTGTTAATATTTTTAATCAATTCGTCTCAGGCATACCTGGGCTTGTAACGGCAATTGTAATATTTATAATAGGTCTAATTGTTGCGAAATTTGCTCGTAATATATTAAAGAAAGTTCTTGAGAAAATTCAGATTGATAAATTAGGAGAAAAACTGAATGAAATAGATATGGTCAGTAAGGCCAATATGGAAATCAAGCTAAGTTCAGTATTTTCAAAAATCATCTACTATGTTGTCGTTCTGTTTTTCGCAGTAGTAGCGACTGACATTCTAGGTATGCCAGCGGTTTCTAGCTTAGTAGGAGATATATTTAATTTCATTCCTAACTTGATTGTTGCTCTTATCGTTCTTATTCTAGGACTATTACTAGCAGAATTGATTAAAAATATTGTTTATACGGCATTAAAGTCACTCGGAGTTCCTTCTGCTAACTTGATTTCTACCTTTCTATTCTACTTCTTATTTATAAATGTCATCATCAGTGCTTTAACACAAGCAAAAATAAATACAGACTTTCTATCTCAGAACCTTACACTCCTTATAGGAGGTGGAGTTCTTGCTTTTGGTATCGGATATGGAATGGCGTCGAAGAACAGTATTGCTAATTTTCTTGCTTCTTTTTATACAAAAGACAAAATTAAGGTAGGCGATAAAATCACTTTAGAGGGAATCACTGGAACTGTAGAAAACATAGATCGGTCATCTCTGACTATCGATACTGGGAGTAGTAAAGTAATTATGCCCCTCAATAAAGCCACACTAAGCGCTTTAGAAATTCATAACTCATAAATATTTTATTCTGAACAATAACACAACTATGAAAAATTCATTGCTGACTTTATGTCTATTATTATTCTGTATCGTGAGTGGAACCGCTCAGACTGCAGAAGAGTTTACAGCTGAAAAAGCTACACTAGCTGAGCAGATTGCTGCACTTGAAGGTCAACTAGGCCCTCTACAAGCAAGAGTAGGAGAAATAGACAAAGAACTTGAAATTCTAGGAGGATGGCAGACAGGTACCTTCGGAACACTGGGATTTAATCTTTCGTCATTTGACAACTGGGTAAAAGGTGCTAATCCTACATCTACTTCGTCTACTGTACTTGCAGCCTTTAATGGATTCGCTAATAAAACCACATCAAGCTACTTCTGGAGAAATTCTGGTAACATAAACCTAGGATGGCAGAAATTAGATATAGAAGGTCAAGAAGGAAGTACAGATTTCGAAAAAATTGCAGACGTACTTAAAATTACTTCTTTATATGGTAAGAGGATCAATCAGAAACTGGCATTATCTGCCTTAGGAGAATTTAATTCTGCACTACTTGAAAACTTCAACAATCCAGGTATACTTGATTTAGGTGTTGGTTTTACTTGGACACCTATTGAGAATGCGGTAATCGTGGTTCACCCATTGAATTACCACTGGGTATTCGGAGATAATCCTGACTTCTCAAGTGCTTTAGGTGCTAAAGTTGTTGCGGATTATACTAAAACCTTTAATGGAGGGATTACTTGGAGAACGAACCTGACAAGCTTCTTCCCTTATGCGAGTCAAGATCCATCTTTATTTGAATACACATGGACCAATGGCCTTGCCTTCAGTGCTTGGAAAGGAATCGGTGTAGGAATAGAGTATGCCATCAGACGTGCCGATGTAGAAATTCTAGATACTACTCAGAATTATCTGATCATCGGACTTTCATATGCCCTATAAAACAAGCATATATATTGTGCTTTAGATCGCCCTATTTAATAGCATAAAAAAGAGAGGCCCATATTTTTTTGGGTCTCTTTTTTATTTAAGCAATCTGTAAATCCCCATCTTTGTATTATGAGTAATCCAGAAAGATTTCTACAACTAGAAAAAGAATTGAAGCCATATAGAAAAATGATGGCAGATGCTGCTGCCATTGTACGTGAGAAGGACGTGTCAGAATTTCCCATATTCGTGGCGCATCAACAAGAGATGGAAATCGGAATAGCCTTGACTGAAGGGAAGAAAGATGGTAAGTGGTCAATCCACGCAAGCACACTTGAAGAATTCGTATCCAAGCAGATTATCTTTCCAGAAAAAATAGAAGAATTTAAAAACAACTATAAGGATCCTGAGACAACGATCTGCGTATTTGCCTTGAGCGAACTAGGCGCTCAATTTCTATTTCTAACCAAACCATAAGTTTTATTCTTATTTACATCTTATATTGCAGCAATCAATATAAAATCTCTCATGAAATGGTTGCTTGTTTTTCTTCTACTCCCCTTACTATCTTACGCACAAGATGATAATCTTCACACGCTTATTAACAAGCATTCTGACGAGGTCGAATCGCAAGTAATAAAGTGGCGTCGACATTTTCATGAAAATCCCGAGCTTTCTAATCGAGAATTTAAAACGGCCAAATACATAGCCGAGCATCTCAGATCCCTCAATCTTACAGTAGAAACGGGTGTGGCACATACTGGTGTAATAGGCCTACTTGATACTGGAAGACCTGGAAAAACCATTGCACTAAGGGCAGATATAGATGCACTTCCTGTCAGAGAGCGAGTAGATATTCCATTCGCTTCAAAAGTTGAGACAGAATACTTAGGAAGTAATGTAGGCGTTATGCATGCCTGTGGTCATGATAGTCACACTGCCATATTGATGGGAGTTGCCACAGTTCTGACCTCTCTGAAGGATGAGCTTTCAGGTAAAATAGTTTTCGTCTTTCAGCCTGCAGAAGAAGGTGCCCCTCCGGGGGAAGAGGGCGGTGCAGAATTAATGGTGAAGGAAGGGGTTGTTTCTAAATACGGCATTGATGTATTTTTCGGTTTGCACATAAGTGCTGGTTTAGATGTAGGAAAAATATTGTATAAGCCTCTAGGCATTATGGCCGCAGCGGATCGGTTCGTAATTAAAGTTAAAGGAAAACAGACACATGGATCTAGGCCGTGGTCTGGTGTAGATCCGATAACTGTATCTGCTCAGATTATTATGGGCTTACAGACTGTTATATCCAGACAGACAGAGCTGACTAAAGAGGCTGCTGTTATCAGCGTGGGAAAATTTACCAGTGGTGTACGTAACAACATTATTCCAGAAGAGGCAGAGATGATCGGGACGATTAGAACCTTGGATACTTCCATGCAACGAATCATCCACGAAAAAATAATTAAAACTGCGACGGCTATTGCAGAAAGTGCAGGGGCTGTTGCTGAAGTAGATATCCAAGTAGGCTACCCAGTAACATACAACGACCCAGTTCTTACGAGAGAAATTCTTCCTATTCTAGAAGAAGTAATCGGAGAAGAAAACATGGTTATAACCAGGCCTATAACAGGAGCAGAGGACTTTTCATTTTTTGCTAGAGAAGTTCCTGGATTCTTTTTCTTCTTAGGAGGAAAACCTGTCGATGTGCATCCACTAGATGCGGCTCCACATCACACACCTGATTTCTACCTAGATGAAAGCGGATTTAAACAAGGTGTCCGAGCTCTATGTCGATTGGCTGTTGATTATAATTCCGCTCCAGGCAAATAAGGGAAATCTATGAGCTTGTGCTGATGTTCTCTAGAAATCATCTGGCAAGAACTGTTCTTCCCGAACCACCTGAAACGATTCCTAGCCACCCATCGGTAGACAACATTGCGAAACTGCTTGGGGACTAAAAGAAAAGCATATGGTATGTTATGAGGGAAAGGCAGAACTTGTGCTACCCTTAATCCCACGTCTGACTGGTCATATAGTTTGCCTTTTCTGAGTAGATATACCGAGTCCTTTTCCGGATTTAAAAATTGAGATCCTGCATTACTCTGTAGAGGAGCAATAAGAACCCGGTCATACGTATCGTACTTGAGCATATAGGTAATGTAGCCATTACACAAGACACATTCACCATCATAGATAAGCACATCCTTATGAAGTGACAATTGATATAGGTCTTGCTGAGTCATCACCTAGCCTTGTAATAATTCCATAAGATCTGTGGTCTTGCTCAATGGGTGCAGATGAATACTTAATTCATCGGAATCCAGTGATAGGTCGGTGTGATCAGAATAAAAGAAATGCTTAAATCCAAGTCTGTCTGCTTCTTGGATGCGGTTTTCTAATCTTCTTACGGCCCGGATTTCTCCACTAAGCCCTACTTCTCCAGCGAAGCAAGAGTCAGAAGGAATGGTGATATCTAGGTGGGAAGAAATCAAGGCTGCTAGTATAGCTAGATCCATGCCTGGGTCGGATGCTTTAATTCCTCCTACGATGTTTAAGAATACATCACTGAGACCAATCGGAATTCTACATCTTTTTTCTAGCACGGCTAGTAACATAGACATCCTACGTTGATCATATCCTGTTGCAGATCTCTGCGGACTGCTATACACGGTAGGAGAAACGAGTGCTTGAGTTTCTAGCAATAGTGGTCTCTTACCTTCTAGTGAAGCACAGATGGCGCTTCCAGATAATTGCTGAGGATGCTGAGATAGAAATAATTGTGACGGATTAGAAACAGGTTCCATTCCTTCTTGCTGCATCTTATAGATACCGATCTCCTCCGTCGATCCGAATCTATTTTTTAGCGATCTCAGTATCCGATAGCTATAATTATGATCCCCTTCGAATTGCAATACAACGTCAACCATATGCTCCAGCACCTTAGGCCCAGCTAGGTTTCCTTCCTTGGTTATATGCCCGACAATAAATATGGGTACATGCTTCTCTTTCGCAAACTGGATTAATTTTTCAGTACAACCTCTTATCTGAGCTACTGAGCCCGCACTGGAGCCTATCTCATTATGCAGCATCGTCTGAATAGAATCGATGATGATCATCTCGGCTTGCATATCAGAAGCCTGGTTGATAATAGAATCGATATCTGATTCTGCATATATATAACAAGATGAATTCTTGATGCCTATCCTATCTGCTCTGATTTTTATCTGCTCTGCACTTTCCTCTCCACTTACATATAATATTTTCTGCTGGGAATAAAGTGACAATTGCAGCAACAAGGTAGACTTACCTATTCCAGGTTGTCCACCGACTAAGATTACTGAACCAGGAACAATTCCTCCCCCGAGTACACGCTGTAGTTCCTCGTCATGGGTTTCTGTTCTCAGAATGACCGTGCCTGTAATCTTTCCTACAAGGATAGGGCTTGTCTTATTTTCTGATTTTGCTCGCTTTATAGAAGAAGATTTCTTACTTACTATTTTTTCTTCGTAAGTATTCCATTCATTGCATGAATCGCACTTTCCTTGCCATTTCGGAGCGTTATGCCCACAATTACTGCACAGATATATAGTTTTTGTGTTACTTAAGTTCACTTTTAAACTTTATTATTCATTTTTTTCTTTACTTAGTGTAAGAAAAACATAAAGATATGTGACTTTCCATATTTATGCCGTCTTAAAAGTGAATTTCGGAAAAAACGAAATCATATTATAACGGCTCCAAATGTGGAGTGCTAAATTTAGATTGTTTTCAATTGGTTTTTTGGGGTTATGCAGGGTGCACCGGTCTCACTGGTGACGCCCTGCTTTCTTTTTATACCATACCCTTCCACTTGAATTACAATGATATCACTATCTTCCTGCCTTATACATTTCTACTATGTGCGGAAGATCCTCTCTCACCAAGACAGAAAAAGAACTAGAAGAACGATTTCAAGCTACGTTCTATAGCGATGAACTGGTGCGTTATAATCCACTTCCCAACTACAATGTTGCTCCTACACAATTTCATCCTGTCATAACCAGTGATGAGCAAGATAAAATCCACCTATATAAATGGGGTCTTATTCCTTTCTGGGCCAAGGATGTGAAAATCGGTTACAAGATGATCAATGCGCGGATTGAAACCATAAAGGAGAAGTCTATATACAAGCACGCTTTTAGTAAAAGAAGATGTATCGTACCTATAGATGGGTTCTACGAGTGGAAGCGAGAAGGGAAAACTAAAATTCCTTACCGTATACAGATGAAGAATCAAGAGATTTTCTGCGTTGCCGGAATGTGGGAAAAGTGGAATTCTCCTCAAGGGGAAGAAATACATACATTCACCATGATTACACAACCTCCTAATGAGATGATGGAAGAAATCCACAATCGGATGCCTGCCATATTAAATCCTGACCAAGAAAGATTATGGTTAGAACCAGATCTACCAGTAGAAGACTTGTATAGTCTCATTGCACCTCCTGATAGCAATGATATGATTGCCTACGAGGTAAGTAGTAGAGTAGGAAATGTAAGAAACAATGACGCCGATCTTATTAAACCAGCTGGACGACAGGGTTCTTTATTCGATTTATAAAGGCTGTTATAATTCTTTTCTGAGTCTAGCTACAGGAATATTCAATTGCTCCCTGTACTTAGCTACTGTTCTTCTGGCAATGTTATAGCCTTTCTGCTGTAGCATATCCTTAAGCTTTTCATCACTTAAAGGTTTCTTTTTATTTTCTCTAGAAATGATGTCTGAAAGTATGTTCTTTACTTCTAGGGTAGAAACCTCTGTTCCATCAGCCGTCTGAAGAGATTCTGAGAAAAAGTCTTTTAATCGTTTAGTCCCGAATTCTGTCTGTACGAATTTACTATTAGCAACCCTAGAAACTGTAGAGATATCATGGCCAGTAACTTCAGCAATATCCTTCAAGATCATAGGTTTCAATCTACGTTGATCTCCCGTCAGAAAGAAATTATACTGAAACTGCATGATGGAATACATCGTCCGATACAAGGTATCTTGTCTCTGCTTAATTGCATCGATAAACCACTTAGCAGAATCTATTTTCTGCTTTATAAACATGATGGCTTCCTTTTCTTTTTTAGTAGATCTTCGTCCTTGCGTATTGGCCTTGTAACCTTGTAGCATCTCCATATAATGGTCGTTGATCCTAAGGTCAGGTGCATTCCTATTGTTCAGGGAAAGTTCCAGTTCTCCATCTCTATTCTGGATGATAAAATCTGGGACTATATAGTGGTTAGAATTACGCCCGCTAGATTGAAAAGCACTAGCAGGTTTAGGATTCAACTTTAGAATTTCGTCAATTGCTCCCTTCAATTCACTCTCTGAAATCACAAGATGCTTCTGCAACCTTGTATAGTGTTTTTTAGTAAATTCTTCAAAGTAGCTTTTAAGAATCTTAAGCGCGAGCGTTTTCTCTACTGTGTGATTCTCAGTAGACTTATTAAGCTTAATGATGAGTTGATTAATCAAGCATTCTTGCAAGTCTCTTGCTCCTACTCCAGGTGGATCGAATTGTTGTACAACTTGAATCATATGCTCTATCTGTGGAAGTTCCACTTCTACCGACTGGGCAAACATGAGGTCATCAATAATGGCAGAGTTTTCTCGACGAAGGTAGCCGTCCTCATCTATCGAACCGATGATCTGGCTTACTATAAGGTTATCTAACTCATCTTCTAGCTCAAGCATTCCTACTTGTTCTTCAAGATATTCATGGAAACTAGATTCAACTGCATAAGGAATGGATTTCTCATCCTCATCAGATATATAGTTGTCACCTTTTACCTTATAGGAAATAGGATCTTCTTCTATATATTCTTTTAAATAGTCATCCAATTCAAATTCTAGATCATCATTGTTGTCTCCTTCTTCTTCTTTTTCCTCGGCAGTTAGATCGAATACATCATTGTTTTCTTCATCTCCTTCTTCTAAGGCAGGATTGGCTTCTAGTTCTTCCTTTATACGCTGGTCTAGGGTTGCGGTAGGTATCTGAAGGAGTTTCATCAACTGGATCTGCTGCGGAGACAGCTTCTGTAACATCTTCTGACTAAAATTTTGCTTTAACATCTTTCTTCTTCTTTACAATGAGATATAATTTAAAGTCTCCGCGCTATAGATAACAGTTGATTCTCATCCTTTAATTAAATTGGCATTGACTATAACAACTTAAATGCGTGACTTGTTCCTTTAATGTAGATTAGAGTATCTGTCATGCACAAACAAATATAGGAAAGATTTAATCATATTACAATTATTTATAATATAATATCAGCTGCTTGTCAATTATTAACAAATTAAATGTTTTAATAATATGAATTATTTTGAAGTTCTAGAATCTGCCAGAACCCACATGGATAGCTTAGGCATAGATGCCTACATAATACCATCTAGTGATCCCCACCAGAGTGAATATGTTGCTGATCACTGGAAGTCTAGGAATTGGGTTTCTGGATTTACAGGATCTGCTGGGATTGCGGTTATAACTGCGAATCATGCTGCACTATGGACAGATGGTCGGTATTTTTTACAAGCAGAAAAAGAACTAGAAAATTCTCCTTTCCAGTTGCACAAGATGGGTGGAAAGTCACACCCGCATCTGCGGTGGCTTGCAGACATTATTCCACATGGAGGAAAAGTAGGAGTCAATGGCCGATTGATATCTCAATCTCAGCATTTAATCTACACTTCCATTTTAAAAGAAAAAGAAATCTCTTTAATTACGTCCTATGATTTGATTCAAGCCATACATCATAATCGCCCAGAATTGCCAACAGAGAAAATCTGGTCATTCCCTGTTAAATATGCAGGTAAGTCAAGAAAGGATAAAATCGATGAAATAAGGAAAGGCATGTCTGAAAAAGGGGCAGATTACCACCTTCTTACCGCGCTAGATGATATAGCATGGACCTTCAATCTCAGGGGCAACGATGTAGATTATAACCCTGTTTTCCTATCTTACGCACTTATAGGAAAAACGGAAAACTATTTATTCTTAGATGAGTCGAAAATCGATGATGCATTAACATCCTTTTTAAACAATGAAGGGACAACCATTCTATCTTACGAGGAAATCTATCCTTATGTAAGTAACTTAAAAGAAGGAAAAGTCCTCGTAGATCCTACCCAAGTTAATGCAGATCTATATGGCCGTATTAAGACGGACACCATCCGCGACAAGAGTATTCCTAAATGGTTAAAAGCCATAAAAAATGAAACTGAAATAGCCTGTATTAAAGACACCATGGCTAAGGATGGAGCGGCGCTTGCCTATACTTTTTACTGGTTAGAAAAGACCCTAGAAAACCGGACAGTCAGCGAATATGAACTTGCGCAGAAGTTACAGTTCTATAGAAATAAGCAAGAAGAATATCTCGGTGAGAGTTTCTCAGCCATCGTCGGTTACAGAAGCAATGGTGCCATCATCCATTATAGACCTGACGAAAAAAACTCTGCAGACATTGAAAATCAAGGCATGCTTCTCGTTGATTCTGGCGGACAATATATAGATGGAACGACAGATATTACTAGGACCTTCTCTCTTGCTACACCTACTGATCGAGAAAAGAAACACTTTACACTAGTTTTACGTGGAAACATTGCGCTATCCAGAGCCATATTTCCAGCAGGCACTACAGGCGGACAACTAGATGTAATCGCAAGACAATTTCTATGGCAAGAGAAACTTAATTTCCAGCATGGTACTGGCCACGGTGTAGGCTTCTGTCTCAATGTCCATGAACCGCCTCAGGGATTTGCAGATGTCAAAACAGAAAGAGGCCAGACCGTATTAAAGCCCGGCATGCTGACTTCTAACGAACCTGGGTACTATCTAGAAGGAGATTATGGAATAAGAATAGAAAACCTGGTAATTACTCGAGAAGAAGGAGATGGATATCTTGGATTTGAAACCATAACACTCTATCCGATGGACCTAAAACTGATTGAAGAATCCATCATCAATAAAAATGAAAAAGCATGGTTAAATAGATATCACGATAAAGTATATCGAGCCGTAGCACCGTATATTGAAGATGAGGATGTTAAGTCATGGTTTAAAATCAAGTGTAGGCCATTAAACTAATATATAATATCAGGCAATAAAAGACAGGAACTACAATATAGTATAAGGATAGTTCCTTACTTTCGCGTTTCATTTTTTATAGAGCATTCCATCATTGATACAGGAGAATAAACAAGGCGAAGAAAGTGTACTTGATTCAATCAAGATGAGTAGAGTTATTCTCCCTATTCTATTAGGTTTAGGAGTAGTCATATGGATGATGTCAAGACAACTGGACTGGGAAGAATTCAAGGCTATACAGTGGACTTCTAAGACTTCTTTCTGGCTATTGATGGCTGGATTGATGTATCTAATCAGGCATGTATTTTATGCATGGAGATTACGTGTCATGACCTCAGAAGAATTTACTTGGGGTAAGTCCATGCAGTTGATTGTCATCTGGGAATTCGCTTCTGCAGTGTCACCTACCAGCATAGGTGGATC
>CAZFJO010000057.1:0-15638 GCA_964518915.1 uncultured Saprospiraceae bacterium | reverse complement strand
TGAGAAAGAAATTCGATGGTAAGGTGGAAAACGTTGTTAACTACTTCCATTTTCTTGCCCAAGAAATGAGGGAGATAATGGCGCAATTAGGCATAAGAACTGTCAATGAGATGGTCGGTCGTACTGATTTACTGAAATTAAGAGATGGGATAAATCACTGGAAATGGAAGAAGGTAGATTTCAATAAAATATTGTTTCAGGAAAAGAATGAGGAAGGCCTTCCTTTATTTAAAAGTCGAGACCAAGACCATGGCATCGATTCTGTAATAGATCAGAAATTAATTAAGTATTCCGCACTGGCTATTCAGGATAACATTAAGATCAACAGTGTGTTTCCAGTAGAGAGTACAGATCGTGCAGTAGGAACCATGTTGTCCCACCACATTGCTAAGAAATATGGTAGCGATGGCATGGCAGACGATTCCTTGTCTTTTCGATTTAGAGGATCAGCAGGGCAGAGTTTTGGAGCATTCGGAGCCAAGGGGCTTACAATGATTCTAGAAGGTGAGGCCAATGATTATATAGGAAAAGGATTGAGTGGTGCGAAACTGATCGTAGTGCCGGATAGAGATGCAACTCTGGATCCTGCTGAAAATATAATTATAGGTAATGTTGCCTTGTATGGTGCTACTTCTGGAGAAGTATATGTGAAAGGACAAGGAGGAGATCGCTTCTGCGTGAGAAACAGTGGAGCGTATACGGTTATAGAAGGAATCGGTGATAATGGTTGCGAATATATGACAGGGGGGAGAGTAGCAATTTTAGGTGATGTCGGAAGGAATTTCGCAGCAGGAATGAGTGGAGGAATTGCCTATATATATAGACCGACGGATACATTCTTCTCTACTTGTAATAAAGACATGGTTGCACTCGAAAAACTAGGTGCGGCAGATTTTATAGAATTGAGAAAAATGATCAGAGAGCACTTCAATACTACAGGAAGCCTTAATGGATTATCTATTCTGTCTAATTGGGAAGAAGAGTCCAGATACTTTCTTAAAGTTATTCCTCATGAATATAAGAAAGCAATGGAGAAGAAAGATAAAATCAACCTAGGTAGTAAAAAGATTCAGAACATATTAAACAGATAGATTATGGGAGACATTAAAGGGTTTATGAAAGTTGATAGAGGTCTTCCTAATAAAAGATCTGTAGAAGAAAGGCTTAACGATTGGAAAGAGATCTATGCCCAAGAAGATCATTCTTTACCTAAGGATCAATCATCTAGATGTATGGATTGCGGCGTTCCATTCTGTCATTCTGCATGCCCACTTGGTAATATTATCCCACAGTTTAATGAGGCTGTCTATCAAGATAATTATCAGCAAGCCTATGATATTCTATCGGAGACGAATAACTTCCCAGAATTTACGGGAAGAATATGCCCAGCTCCATGCGAAGGCTCTTGTGTTCTAGGATTAAATAGTGATCCAGTTACTATAGAGTATATAGAAAAAACGATCATTGAAAAAGCGTATGATAGCGGATGGGTTCAGCCGACTGACCCTCCTTTAGAATCAGCGAAGAAAGTTGCCATCATAGGTTCTGGGCCTGCTGGACTGGCTGCTGCAGATCAACTCAATAAAGCGGGGTATCAAGTTACCGTATATGAAAGAAGCGATCGGATCGGCGGACTATTGCGTTATGGGATTCCTGATTTCAAGCTGGAAAAAAACATTGTTGACAGACGGATCGAAATTATGAAGGACTCAGGGGTTAAGTTTGTCACAGGTGCTTATGTAGGAAAGAATGTAGATGTTCTGGATATAAAGAAAACTTATGATGCAATATTACTTGCTGGTGGAAGTACGGTAGCCCGTGACCTCAATATACCAGGAAGAGATGCCCATGGAATTCATCTAGCCATGGAGTATTTAGAACAGAATAACAGGAAGGTTGCTGGAGATAAAATAACTTCAGAAGAAAACATAGATGTAAGCGGTAAAAAGGTGATGGTTATAGGTGGTGGAGATACAGGCTCTGATTGCATAGGTACATCTAATCGACTACTTGCGGAAGAAGTTATGCAGATAGAAATTATGCCTATGCCATCGTCTGTAAGAGGCGAAGATAACCCATGGCCGCTCTGGCCAGCGGTATTGAGGACGTCTAGTTCTCATGAAGAAGGCTGTGACCGCAGCTGGAACATTCTTACTAAGGCATTCATTACAGACAATGATGGCAACTTAAAAGGAATAAAAATAGTAGAAGTAGAATGGGCGATTAATCCTGAGACGGAACGAAGCGAGTTTATGGAAGTTCCAGACAGTGAACAAGTAATAGATTGCGACTTGGCTTTTCTTGCAATAGGATTTTTACATCCAGAAAAAGGAAAAATGATTGCTGATTTAGGGGTCACTACTGACCATAGAGGGAATGTTATTGCTACAGATTATCATACAGAAAGTAAAGGGGTATTCGTCGCTGGGGATATGCGTCGAGGACAGTCTCTTGTTGTATGGGCTATCTCGGAGGGAAGAGAAGCAGCAGCTAAAATTGACAATTATTTATCTGGGCCAGAATTGAGAAGAAACAGTATTAGACTTAAAGCAAGAAGCATATTGTCGGTGTAGGACTGACTGATCCGACAAATGAGGAAAACCGACAGCGTAAGTTCAGAGAAAGAGCCTCGCGCAAACCGTGAGGATGGGTGGCCTATTAATATAGTGGGATTCCTTTAGTTAGTAAGAGAATATAATCTTCTCAGTGAGTATTACCATTTCTATTTTAAGCAAATTTTATCCTAATCGTTCCTTTCCTCCAGCCAAAGTAACCGGTGCTCCGAATTAAACCATAATATCCGGACTCTATTCTATTTTAGATTTATGAATAGAATTATAAACCTAATCCTAATCTTGGTTTTATGCAATGCTGGTTCTACAGTAGGACAGACACTGGGATTAATAGTCAGTGAATCGAGATGCTTAAATAGTGGATATATTTTCTGTGAATATGTAGGCGCTACTGCACCCATTACTTTTTCCATGACAGGTCCCAGTGGACCTTCAAGTGTTACCATTAATAATGCCAACAAGCATACTTTTACGGCGCTTGCTCCAGGACAATATCAGGTAATTGCAACCGATGACAATTCAGTTACTAGAACAAGTACTGTGACAGTTACAGGAAATTATGTATTGCCATCAGTGAGTGTGGATATTGTTAATTCAGTTACTTGCCCCACGGGTAACGATGGAACAGTCCAAGCAATTTCTGCAGATGGTCGTGCATCTTTTTTCTATAGACTTTACCGCGGGAATAATATACTTGTTCCTGACAGTTTAGAAGGCTCTAGTCCTATAGGTCTATTTAATGATTTAGGTGTAGGACAATATACAATGGTGCTTATGGATTCTTGTAGCAATCAATCGACATCTGTATTTAATATGGCAAGCTCATTTACACATCCCACGAATATACAAGCTTCTTTCGAGGAACGATTGAATTGTGATTCAATGGAAATTTCAATTGGTGATTGGCCAGGATACGTATGGGCCCCTTTCCCTCCTCCTTTTAAATTCGTAGACACATCGAAATTTATCATTGAGTCCCCGCCTACACAAGGAAGTCAAACCGTACTTTTTCTACTTGGAATTGATAACAATTGCCCAGAAGATACCTTTTTTGTTGACGTAGACTTATTCATTCCTAGTCTGGATCAAGCAAGTGTGATAGGTGTTTCTTGCAATGACTTCGATATAGGTTTAAGAGGGGATTATCTTTATAATGGGAAAGTTACTTATACAGATCCTGTTTCCAATAATGTAATCTGTTCCTCTTTACCGACAATCATCGAAGCTGCACACAATGAAGATTATTGGTTTACGATTACCGACGATTGTGGTTATACAACAACTAGATTTTTCAGGAATCCGTCATTTATAGGAATGGAAGTAGAGGATATAAACCCGAGTCTATGTGAATTTAATAAGGCAGAAGTTGTTTTACGTTTTATTAATGGAGAAGTGGCCACTAATCCGGTCCAAGTAACCTTTCTATCTGCCCCAGCAGATCTAAGCGCACCTATAACGAGCAATCATAATTTAACGCCCGATGTAACAGGGGAATTTATTTTTTCGGATTTATATACAGGAGACTTTGGAGCTGGAAGCTACGAAGTAGAATTTGTCGATGCTTGTAATGTTAAAGACACACTTAAATTCGATATACTTGGTTCTGATTTATTGAACGCCTCGATTAACGCTTTAGAAGTTAAAACCTGCGGAGCATTTAGTACGATTGACTTCTCTGTAGCAAGTAACCGCTATAATCATGAAGGCTTATCCTTGTACGAAATAGGCACGAATAACTATGTGGGACCTGCGACGAATGTAACCCAGACATTTAATATGTTGTCCGGACAATTCATAAATGTACTGCCTGGAGATTATTACATTGAATTGGAAAAATGTAATCGCTCTGATCAGGTCATAAGAGATACCATTACAGTGTTCGGGCCAGTACCATTGGCTTTAGAGGCAGCTTCCGTAGGTTGTAATGGTGAGCTTTCAATTACAGCAGTAGCTAATGGTGGTGCACCGAATTATGAATATCGATTACTTAGCGGACCGATAAGTGGTGCCAATTCGGGTAATATATACCCTACAGCATGGAGTACACTAGCTGCTTTTTCCGGATACTATACGCCGACCAGTTCTGACCCAGACTTTATGGTTCAAGTAGTAGACGTCTGCAATAATATTGTTACCTATCAAGTTACGGATTATCCCAGCTTACTGCTTCCGCAAATTGATCTCATGGATGTAGATTGCGATCCTGATTTTAATTTGATATTTGAGAACTTGGTCTCTCAAGAAGGTGTAACTTATCGTTGGGATTTTCCAGATGGATCTTTTTCCTATGATCCAGATTCATCTTCTTATATGACAGTTGTGGATACGGGGACAGTTTATTTGACAGCAGAATTGGGTGTCTGCGAAGAAGTGGACTCCTTTAAATGGACTGTTACTTGTAATGTTGTACCTATTAAGTGGACCGACTATGCGGTTACATATCGCAATGGCCAGATCGATATGAGGTGGAAAATGACAGGTGATGATATTATCGATAGATATTATATTGAGCACAAAACGGAGAATGACGATTGGAGCATTCTACACGCTACCGAAGCCATTGATCAACAAGCTGTATACCGCCATATACATTATAATCCTCCTATAGGACTGAATTACTATAGAATTAAAGCCATAGACATAAATGGCTTAGTCGAGTTTACAACTATAAAAGTTGTTCAGGTAGATGAAGCTTATCATGCAGATTGGGCGGTATATCCTAATCCTGCATCCGATGTCATTTATCTCAGCAGTTCCATGAGTGTTGAACATTCTATACTCTCGTTATATGATTCTAATGGTCGATTAGTAAGACAGGAGAAACTGTTAAATAATCGCATTCATTCAGTGCAATTATCCGATCTATCCAGTGGCCTATATATGCTTATGCTTCATAGTGTAGACAATCAAGTTTTATGGCGAAATCGAATTCTGAAAGAATAGGAGAGTGGCTTCAGGGCAGTTCTAGTTGTTCTGTTACAATGTAATACTTAAAGCATATATAATTCGACCTTAGATAAAATTAGCTACATGGGTTTACCATCTCTTAAATCCCACATGTCCACAAAAATGTGAGTCTACTATGTTAGGTAGAAAAGTGTTGATAAATCATGGCTGAACTCTATTGATAAACCTTAGTGAGCGCACGCTCGAGCCATGATTGTGTTTTACGGTTCTTTTGCATACACTTAGCTTACTTTTTATAGAATTCATACTGATGACAACAAGATTAAGGAAAGGACTCATGAAAAAGAAAAGAAGCATCTTATCAGTCTAGATAAGATGCTTCTTGTAGTGTATCATTTTTAGTTATTATATAAAGGGTTAAAATTACAAGTATTACTCCTTCAATATAATTACATCTAGCGTTTTCTGTCTGATCATATCATTAAGCTTAGGAACCATATCTGTTTTAACCATGGAAAATGAAGCCAGCTGAGCATCTATTTTTTCTGTTAGCTCATCTCTTACTTTAATAGCAGCAGCGGTCGGAGGAAAATCCGATGTACCCCTCTGAGTCAGTGAGTTAAGTGCAGCTAACTTATTGGTTAATCTAATAGGGAAATTAAGAGGATCTTGCCTACTTCTGTTCTTAGTCTGATAGAGTTCTTTCTCGATGCTAGACATGATGCTGTCCATCTTGCCGGCATAATCCTTCACTTCTTCATCGTCGATCATAGAAGTATAGCTCTTAATCTGTTTCTTAAGAGATCTGATATCTATGATGGCTTGATGCGCCTCGGTTACTTTATCATTAACCGACTTAATAAAGTCAAATTGAGTCTTTATGTCTGCTTCTGATCCTTCCGAATTAGGATTTTTAATAATGTCGAAATTTTCAGACCCTATTTCCTTTCCATTGACCTTCATGGTTACGGTATACTTTCCAGGAACTGCCTTAGGGCCAGCCATCGATCCAGACCATAAGATCATTCCATCGAAGCTTTTAGCATTGGGGTAACCCATATTCCAGACGAATAGATTACTGCCTTGTTCAACATTCAATTTTTCACCTCGTTCCTTACTCATTGTTGAGTACGTTCTGATCTCTTTCTGGCTTGGATCCGAGAAAGTAATGGTGACTGTATCTTTCTTTTCATCATATTCCTTTAAGTAAAAGTAATTCATGACGCCAGATGGATGGTTGGTTCCTTCACCTCGTGGATTGGTTCGTTGAAAACCTCCCATTCGATATGCTTCAGTCGGCGTAAATAGATGTTGTGATGTAGAGGCGTTTAACATTTGCGCTTGACGCAGAACGCTTAAGTCATCAATCATCCATAAGCTCCTTCCTTGTGTACTCGCTATCAGGTGATCTCCCTTGACGGCTAGATCCGTAACAGGTACGATAGGAAGATTTAATTGTAGCGGGTACCAGCGGTTGCCATCATTATATGAAACGTACATGCCAGTTTCGGTTCCTGCATACAATAAGCCTGGCACTTCAGGATCTGTACGCAATACTCTGGTAAAGTGCTCGGAAGGAATTCCTTGATTGATTCGTCTCCAGGTCTTTCCCATGTTTTCTGTCTTGTATAGATACGGCATAAAATCTCCGTGCTTGTACATGGTACCAGCGATGTAACATACATTAGCATCATGTGGTGAGGGCTCTACTGAGTTGATCATCATCCACTCTGGCATATTAGATGGAGTGACATTGTTCCAGTTAGCTCCGCCGTCTGAGGTTACGTGAACTAAGCCATCATCAGAGCCGACCCATATTAAACCTTCTTGCAGGGGGGATTCCGCTGCCGCAAATATGGTGCAATAGTATTCAACTCCTGTATTGTCCTGCGTAATAGGTCCACCAGAACTTTTTAACTTTTCTGGGTCATTCCTTGTAAGATCAGGACTGATGATCTCCCAGCTATGGCCTTCGTCCATGGACATGTGGAGATGATTAGATCCTGTATATAATTTCTTAGGATTGTGCTGAGAGAAGAAGATAGGGAAGTTCCACTGGAATCTATACTTCATGCCTTCAGCACCATAGCCCATCGGATTGTCAGGCCAGACATTAATGGCACGTGTTGTTCCTTTATCATGGTTTACTCTAGTCAGAAATCCTCCATAACTACCTCCATATACGATTTCATCATTGTTAGGATCTACGGCAATATGTGCGGATTCACCTCCTGCTGTGCGTTCCCAATCACCTTCTCCGATAGATCCACCTGAGCTTCTGTGATTTATTCTTATGGTTGAGTTGTCTTGTTGAGCGGCATAGATTCTATATGGGAAGCTGTTGTCTGTAGTAACCCTATAAAACTGTGCTGTCGGCTGGTTGTGATAAGTCGTCCAGGTCTCTCCTCCGTCATAAGTAACTTGTGCGCCCCCATCATCGCCGATGATCATGCGCTTAGAATCTTCAGGTGAAATCCAGAGATCGTGATGGTCACCATGAGGCGCATTAGATGCAGAGAAGGTTCTTCCGCCATCGGTGGACTTATGATAACTTACATTCATAAC
Source organism: uncultured Saprospiraceae bacterium (assembly GCA_964518915.1). Classification (GTDB taxonomy): domain Bacteria; phylum Bacteroidota; class Bacteroidia; order Chitinophagales; family Saprospiraceae; genus JABDLO01. Next base: position 7,593 of record CAZFJO010000057.1, on the reverse strand, counting down.
ATAAAGGGTATTGATATCTTCAGTATCCGCATAGATCCTTGTGTAATACCATGCCCGCTGTCTGAGCGACCTGCTATCGTTGGTTTTTCTCCATGTTTTTCCTCCATCATCTGACCGATAGATTCCTCCTTTTGCATTTTCTATTAATGCCCACATTCTATCTCCATTAATAGGGGAGATGGCTACGCCTGAGATACCCCAGACTCCTTTAGGTAATCCATCATTGCGGGTGATTTCTGTCCAGGTATTACCACTGTCTGTACTTTTCCATAGTCCTGATCCTTCTCCACCGCTCGATAAAGAGTAAGGTGTCCTTCTGATATTCCAGGTAGAAGCAAGCATGATTCTCGGGTTACTAGGATCTAAACATAAGTCCACAGCTCCTACATCGTTGTTAACGAAAAGCGTTTTATTCCACGTTTTTCCGCCATCTACTGATTTAAATATTCCTCTTTCTGAGTTCCCCTTATACAGGTTACCCATAACGGCTGCATATACAATATCAGGATTGTCTGGATGTACCCTGATTCTAGCGACATGTCTGCTATCTTTTAATCCTATAGAATGCCACGTTTTACCAGCATCTACAGATTTCCATAATCCATACCCTGATGATACGTTTCCTCTGACCGTTTTTTCTCCACCTCCTACATATATGACATTGTGGTCTGAAGGTGCAATAGCAATACTACCGATCGATCCACCGAAGTATCCATCAGATATATTCTCCCATGATCTACCTCCATCTTGGGTTTTCCATACACCACCGCCAGTGGCACCGAAATAGAATAGATTGGGTTTTCCAGGTACACCTGTAACTGCACAAGATCTTCCACCTCTATAAGGGCCTATGTTTCTCCACTTAAGGCTGTTCTCATAGAAAGGTAAAGATGGGTCTGGTGTTGTAGTCGTTGACTGGGCTTGACTTTCTATGCATATCATAGAAAGCAGTAGAATAAAAATGAGGTTTTTCATTGATTTGTTGCGTTTTAAAGTAATCCTTGCATATCCATCGTAATATAGGAATCATTATGAACTGGTCTGAGTAAATCCTACATTTTTAATTAGGTAGAAATTACATGAGATATTTTCTTAATATATTCAACTTATTTATTTATTATTATCCCTTTCTATGAAACATATTAAAACATGTGTTTTATGCCTATCTTAATTTATGATTACTGTATTGTTTAATCAAGGATGTAACCAAGGCTTAAAAAACGTGTTGCACATCGCTGTCGTAAGATTGTTTAATTAACAGATATATACTTTATGGATGCCTTACCACCTACCTATGGATTAACATGTAACCTTTCCGTGTCCCAAGAAAAGGTGGCTCAGTATTTTTCTGATTTTTTAGATGGAGTATGGGGAGATCAATGGTATGAGGTCAACGGGGTTAAGGTTAAACTGGAACGCAATGGTAAAGTCGTAGTTCAGGCCAATCATGGATATTTAGCCTGTGAAATGCCCCTGGATATCAAAATACAGAGGCCTTCAGGATTGTTTACAGTAGAAGGAGAAGGAAGCTTGATTTTAAAAACGCGGACAGATATTGAGTTTGGGCCCAGTGGCAAAGTTAAGACCCAGACACAGATTTCTGACCATATATGGATAGATAAGCCAGTTGTTACGGTAGGGGTATTAAATATGCCGGTAGAAACTTTAGTGAACCTATTGCTGGATCACCATGAGTCATTGATTACGAGTAAAATAGATGAGGTTGTTAAAGAGCATGTCAACTTGAAAGAGCTTGTAGACAATCACTTAATAAAGCCCATAAAAAATATAGATATCCCTACATTAGGTGGAAGATACATAGACTTGAGGATCTCCGAAATTGATTTAGATTTTTCTGAGTCAACTTCAAATCAGGTAATCGGAAAGCTGTACTTAGATTATGAAATCGCTCTTGCTGGCAAGCAAGAAGAAACTTTTTCAGACAATGAGATGGTTGTCAATTGGCTAGAATTAGATTCTCCACGAGTAACTAAAACCCTTGAAGCTTTTTTCACTTATGATGAATTAGAATCAGTTATTCATGGATGGATCAGCAAGATTAAGATCAGTGAGAAACCGGTTGAATTATCAGAATTACAGCTTTCATATAAAGAGAAGTTTTCAGTAGAAGGAGTGATAGCATCTCCGATTTCAGCATCTTTTTCTATTGCTGGATATCCTCGTTACGAAAAAAGCGAAGGGACTTTATTCCTTGATCATGTTTCAATTTCATTTAACCCTAACAACATATTTCAGAAGGCGCTTTCTTTCTTAATAAAGGGGAAAATTCAATCAACGATTGAAGACAACTTACCTCTAAAAATTAATGAACAGCTATTCAGCCTAAAAGAAAAAATACCTTCATATAAATATGAAGGCTATCAAGCTTCTATAGAAATGGATCAATTGTCTTGCAATGAGATTTTCTGGAAAGAAGAAGGCGTAAAACTTGTTGTGAGTCTTGAAAACTTGACGATGAAAATACAAGAGGATAGAAATCAAGTTGTGGCTTAGAGGATTTTATAGCCATACAACAAGCATTCTTTTAATGGAGAACTTTCTGCAATGGAAGGATGCATGAATGTTCCTTTTTTCTCCATTCCTATTTTTAGCATAACACCTTCAGAGGCGATATTAGCGCAAGGCGTTATAGCAACAACTTCATTGATCCCCGCATTCTCGGCAAGATTAATCATAGCACGGGCGCCTTCTGTTGCATAACCCTTTCTCCATTGATTTCTAGCAAGTCGCCATCCTATTTCATAAGCTGGTGTAAAGGAAGAATCATAAGGAACCTTCTGTAAACCTATGGTACCTATGCAGACATCGCTTTCTTTTAAAACGGCTGGAAAAAAACCATAGCCGTAGGATGCGATATTTCTTTTTTGTTTCGCAATCCACTGAGTGGTTTCATCTTCTGATAAAACAGATTCGAAGTACTCCATTACTTTTTCATCCTTGTTAATGGCTATCATATCGTTGCAATATGATTTATTCCAATCAGGAAAATAAAGCCGACTTGTAATAGGTCTAGAAATAAGATGATTCATAAAATGTAGGGCTTGAGAAAAAAAAGATGAATTTAGAATTAAGTTGCTGGTATGATATGTATATACTTGGAAAATTTTTTCTTTTATAGATTTTCAGTACGTTTAAACTATGGCTTATGGACTGGCATGTGGTCACTCTGATACGCTCAGAGCTGGAAGAGAAATCTTAGAAAATGGTGGAAATGCTGTAGATGCAGCAACGGCATGCCTGTTTTCCTCATTTGTAGCTGAACCCTGTATGTCTAGTCCCGGTGGAGGTGGGTTTTCACTGCTTAGAAAGGGGAATCAGACCTTGTTTTACGACTATTTCTGTCAGACTCCTAAGTTGAAAATACCACCTTCTAAGCAAGATTTCTTTCCGATAACGGTAGATTTCGGGGGAACTCAAGAGGATTTCTATGTCGGCACAGCATCCATTGCTGTACCTGGAATGGTTGCGGGAATATTTAAGATGCACAATGATTATGGATCTATACCAATCAAAGAGCTTGCACAGTATGCCATCACACTTGCTAAAAATGGATGTGTAATTGATCCTTTTCAGCATCATGATTTTCAATTGTTAGAAAGAATATTGAATTTGACAGATGAAGGAAAATCTTTATTCTTTGCTGGTAATGGGACGCTGAAGGAAATCGGTGATTCATATAAAATGCATCAGATGGCCGACTTCTTAGAAGTCTTAACCATTGAAGGACAACGGTTTTTCTATGAAGGAGAAATTGCTAAACTTGTGTCTTCCATTTCATCAGATAAAGGTGGACATCTTTCTGTTGATGATTTTAAGCGGTACCAAGTAGATTGTAAAATGCTACAGGGTGTTGACTGGAATCAAGGTAAAATCTATAGTGTAGAAGATCCTTCAATAGGAGGTCATATAACCACGTTACTCCTTAAAGAGATGGAGCATGTTTCATATGGGCATGATTATGAAATACACATGGCTGAAGCCATAGAGAAAATTTACAAGCTTTCTAAAGATGGTGATAGACTAAGGGAAGAACTTGCTGTTCATGGTATTTTTTCCACCACAGACAATGCTATTAAACGTGGAGGGACAACTCACTTTAACATAGTAGATAATGAAGGAATGTCCATCTCAGTTACCGTTTCTAATGGAGAAGGCAGTGGTGTATGGGTGCCTGGTACAGAAGTACAGTTGAATAATATGCTGGGAGAAGAGGCCTTGATGCCTGATGGCTTTAATACATGGAAAGAAGATAAGCGACTCATGTCCATGATGAGCCCAACCATTGTAGATTATGGAGATGATCAGACCCTTATTCTAGGTACAGGCGGTGCAGGCAGAATTCCTTATATGGTTGCACAAGTGGTTCATAATATATTTTCCAGGGGTATGTCACTATCCGATGCCATCAATCATTCTAGAATGTTTTATCACGATGACATACTTGAGATCGAAAGCCTTGATTTCGATATGCGTGGATTGAAGTCTGCATACAATAACTGGGGTGAACCCAACATGTATTTCGGAGGTGTCCATTCTATTCTATATTCAGGATCTGAAATAGAGGCAATAGGAGACCATCGTAGATATGGTCATGCATACGTAGGAGGGTAAAGCGCATGGAAAGTTAAGCTATACAGTTCTTACATTCAGCAGAATCAACAAGAGAGAGTATGGCTAGCTTCGACCTATCCCATGATTGAATGCATAGCAAGGAAGGTGACCGCACCGGCAATAAACCCGATGAATGCCAACCACGTTATCTTCTTTAGATACCAGATGAAATCGATTTTCTCCATTCCCATTGCTGCTACTCCTGCTGCACTTCCTATGATAAGCATACTTCCTCCTGTACCAGCTGCATAGGCAATGAAATGCCACAGTTTAGCATCAAGAGGCTCAGAGTACATTCCCATAGATGCTGCCACAAGTGGTACATTATCTATAATGGCAGAACCTACTCCTAGGAGCATAACAACTATGTCCTGATTGGGTATGGCATTTTCTAGGCCTTCCGCTACATAACGCAATGTACCTACTCCTCCGACGACCATTGTTTCAAGCGCAGCAACGGCCATTAAAATTCCTAGGAAGAATAAGATACTAGACATTTCTATCCTTGACAAGGCCAGATGGGCCGAATATAAGTGTTTCCTTTCTTCAGTGAAGTCTTCCTCGGGATGTATATATTCTGATACCAGCCAGACGAAACCCATGCTGAGCATCATTCCTAGATAAGGTGGAAGATGCGTAAATGTTTTAAAAACAGGCACAAAAACAATGGCTCCTAAACCTAAGAATAGCATGGTTCTAGAACTCAGTAAATTGTGTTTTTTAGTATCTTCTTCTTCCTCAATAATCTTAATGTCTCCCTTGAATGGTTTTAAGAAAGTCGCTACAAACGTCGGTACTATAAAACATACAATAGAAGGTAAGACTAACCACAGTATCAAGCCTGGTGTAGAAACTTTCTTACCTATCCACAACATTGTTGTGGTGACATCACCGATGGGTGACCAGGCTCCTCCAGCATTGGCAGCGATAACAGCCATACTTGCAAACCATAGTCTCTCGGTGCGATCTGGAATGATTTTTCTTAATAGTGTAACAAGTACAATGGTTGCTGTAAGGTTGTCTATTATAGCCGACAGAATAAAAGCAAGGATACCTATGATCCATAGCAATTTCTTTTTGCTTCTAGTGCGTACCCATCCTTTTAGAATCTCAAAACCTGCATGTAGATCAATGATCTCTACAATGGTCATGGCTCCGATAAGGAATACCAATATCTCCGCAGTTTTACCGAGGTGATGAAGGAGTGCACTAGAAAAACCTTCTTCTGCTTCGTGGGTAACGCCATCGGCCAACGAGAAAAGATGATCGTGGCCATCTACGACTGTAAGTAATCCGTTATTAAATCCTATGGCAAGTAAGGCCCAGCACAGAGCACCCATAAGAAGTGAAGGAACGGTCTTGTCTAAAGCTAAAGGATGCTCGAGCACAATGGCTAGATACCCTATAATGAAGATTGCTATTACTAATGCTACCATATGTTAAGCGATTCTCGTCTTTTTCATAATTGTGGATTGAACAAAGTTAGAATTTATATCAATACATCAAAGGAAATGATGGCCTTCTTTAAAACTGCGAAAGTCACTAAAGCATTTTAAAGTATAAAAAATGAAACGAGAAGTGGATATTTCTATGAAAGGATAATCTTCATGTAACTTGGTAAAAATCAGGTGCTCATAGATAAGGTTGTACCTTTTATACATTGAAGGGAATTAATCCTTGCACGCTTCCGATCATAATTAATTACATTTGATTAAATGAAGAAATCTCAACCTTGGTATGCTCGGATTCCTCATCCGGTGACAATGATATTCGGTATGATCGTTATCGTAACGCTGATGACCTATCTACTTCCAGCTGGGAATTATGAAAGAGAATTGATAGATGGGAGACAACGTGTAATTCCAGGTACGTATAACCAAGTAGACAGTACACCTGTTGGTATTCTGGATATGTTTAGGGCATTGCCACTGGGATTTGTATCTGCTTCACAGATAATTTTTGTTGTTTTAGCAGGGGGAATCATGTTTGGAATTCTAGAGAAATCTAAAATGATTGAGAATACGGTAGGCACCTTAGTTAAAAAACTGGGAGAGAATAAAAAGGCAACTGTTATAGTCATAACGACCTTTGTATATGGCGTTCTAGGGGTAGCAGTGGGGTATGAAAACAATATTGCGACCGTCCCTATTGCTGCTGTGGTAAGTCTTGCGCTCGGAGGAGACTTGATTCTAGCAGCGGGGATATCAGTGGGAGCTATGACCATCGGTTTCGGACTTTCACCTATCAATCCTTATACAGTAGGGACAGGGCATAAAATAGCAGAGTTGCCTATGTTCTCAGGTGCAATCTTGCGCTCGTTACTTTGCTTTTCTACAATTGCCATGATGGCTTACTATAATGTGAGATACTTTAAGAAAATCAGGAAAGACCCGAGTCTTAGTTTGGGCTTGGGATTAAATACGGATGGATTATCCCTCTCGAAGCCGTTAGATGATTACACGATATCGCGCAATAATTGGATGGTGCTTGCTGTATTTCTAATTGGTTTTACGATTATGTTGTTTGGGATATTTAACCTTGATTGGTTTATTAATGAACTCTCAGCAATATTTCTTATGATTGCCTTGGCTGCTGGATTGGTCGCAAGGATGTCCCCGAATGAGATCAGCACTCAAGTGCTTAAATCCGTGGGAGAAGCGGCACCTGGTGCCTTTATGGTAGGTTATGCGACTTCGATTAAAGTGCTTATGGAGATGGGTAATATTTCAGACACAATATCGCATGGATTATCACAGGTATTGAGTGGATTACCGACTTATTTCGCGGGAATAATGATGTCATTATCGCAATGTATTATCAATCTTTTTATACCTTCTGGCAGTGGACAGGCCCTTGCTACTCTTCCTGTTATGATACCTCTAGGTGAAGTACTCGGTCTTACCCGACAGACGGCAGTGTTGGCTTTTCAGATAGGTGATGGAGTGACTAACTTGGTTAATC
>CAZFJO010000056.1:10057-15667 GCA_964518915.1 uncultured Saprospiraceae bacterium | reverse complement strand
GGCAGATAAAAATCAAGAAAGTAATTGACAACACGTCTAAGTTCGTAGAAGTAGAGTTACAACTTGCCCCTGGCATCTCTCCAGAAGTCACTATAGATGCACTATACGCATTTACCAATTGTCAGATATCTGTCTCTCCAAATGCTTGCGTCATCATCGACAATAAGCCACATTTTCTATCTGTTCTAGATATTCTTGAGCATTCAACCCATCAGACCCGTGACTTACTCGGGCAGGAACTTGAGATAAGAAAGGGAGAGCTGGAAGAGAAGTGGCACATGGCCAGTCTTGAAAAGATATTTATAGAAAATAGGATCTATCGCGATATTGAAGAATGCGAAACATGGGAAGCGGTTATAGAGACCATAGATGCAGGACTGAAAAAATATGTAGCTACACCCAGCGACAATAAAGGTAAATCTGAGAAGCGTATCGTCATGATGCGTGACATAACAGAAGAAGATATTGTCAAGCTTACGGAAATCAAGATTAAGCGGATATCTAAATACAATACCTTCAAGGCTGATGAAAACATCGCTAAGATTGAAGAAGAGCTGAAAGAAGTGAAGCACCACTTAGCCCACTTGACAGAATACACCATTGCCTACTTCGAGAGACTACTAGAAAAGTATGGCAAGGGAAAAGAAAGAAGAACAGAGATTACTTCATTCGAGAAGGTCCAGGTTCAACAAGTGGTATACAATAATGCTAAGCTGTATGTCAACCGTAAGGAAGGCTTCGTAGGGATGGGTATGAAGAAGGAAGAATTCGTCAGTGATTGTTCTGACATTGCAGATATCATAGCATTTACCAAGGATGGAAAGTTCAAGGTAACCCGCATTGCCGATAAGACCTTCGTCGGGAAGAACATTATACATTGCGCCGTCTGGAAGAAAGGAGACAACCGCACCACTTACAACATGATCTACCTAGATGGTAAAACCGGAAGAGCTATGGCTAAGCGATTCCAGATCACTTCCATCACCCGAGATAAAGAATACGACTTGACTAAAGGTGCTAAAGCAAGTAAGGTACTATATTTCACTGCCCAGCCTAATGGTGAAGAAGAAACAGTCAACTTACAGTTATCTCCTGGAAGTAAGGCTAAGAAGAAAGTATTTGACTTTGACTTTGCAGAAATCGGAATTAAAGGTCGAGGAGCAGGAGGAAATATTGTTACAAGGTATCCTGTAAGAAAGGTCAGTCACATCGCATTAGGAAAATCTACCTTAGGTGCACAGAAAGTGTGGATGGATGAAGTAAGTGGTAGACTCAATGAAGAAGAAAGAGGAATCTACCTAGGGGCATTCGATACAGGCCAGCATGTCCTTGTTATCTATAAGGAAGGAAGTTACGAAATCAACGACCTCGACTTGACTAAAAAATACGATACGAATAAGGTCGTATATATAGGCAGGTACGATGAAACACAAGCCATCAATGTCGTTTACCATGATGGAGAAAAAGGATGGACCATGGTTAAGCGATTCCAAGTAGAAACCAGCTCCAATGATCAGAAATTTAATTTCATCTCTGAATCTTCTGGTTCTAAATTATACTACGCTTCCCAGCGGCAGCAACCTGTCGTGAAATTCAGCTTTAAGAAAGGAGGTGAAAAACAAGAGCAAGAGCTTAATCTAGAAGACTTTATAGATGTGAAAGGATGGAAAGCACTAGGTAATAAACTCGGAGAATTTAAAATCTTGAAAATAGAAGAACTCAGTGCTTCGTCTCACATAGAATTACCTACTCAGGAAGAAGAGAAAGCGGATGCGAAAAGTGCAGATGGAAAGAATAATGACGACGAAGGTTCTGATCCTCTCGGCGTAGGAGATACCATAGAACTAGATTTATAATACACCACACTTGACTTTTAAACATCTTTATGTAAATTGAAGAGATGAAAAAATTCTACTACCTCCTTGTTGCAGGTTATCTATTTTTCTTATTCTATTCTTGTATAGAAGAGGCAAGTCCTCGAGATCAATTGTTAAGCAGTATTAAAACCCATGCCTCTTTTAACAAGAGCGTCAATCAATACATACTCAAGAACAACAGCCTGTGTAATATGTTAAATTGTTCTTCAGAACTTATTACTGACAATGAGACTAACATTTATATCTATAGCAAGGAAGACTTATTTATGAGAGGCGTAAACAGTTTCTGGATCATGAATCCTAATGGAGAATTGAATCATTCTTCTGAAAACAGAATAAGAAAATAATAGCAGCTTTAACCTAGAAGGGTTTATATACCGACAAATCTATGGATAGAATCAAAGCAAGCTGATAAAGTAGAAAAATGCCCCTCTGAAGGAAAAATAATTGCTGATCAACAGTAATCGATTTCTCTACAGAACGACTAGCAGATAATCAGTTCAACTTTTTCATTTATAACAAGGTAGATCTTTTCATCAAGAAATTCTGGATCATGAATCCCGATGGAAAGCTTATCCTCCTTCCATGCAGTTATTAAGGTTAATTAAAGGCGCTGTCGATATAAGGCGTACGTACACCTAGCCGCTCTATCTATTCCCTTTATTCAAGTCTACTGTTTTTATTATTTATTTAGCACACACTAAAATTGTTCAATAAAAATCTTAGTGTTATTACCTCCTCCGGCAACAAAAGTTGTTCCGTCATAATCTATAGATAAACCCATATTATCATTTATCTGATAATTAGGATGGATATGTTTATTTACGAATTGCCAAGTGCTTCCATCAAATTCATAAGCGTACACAGCACCGGTATTATTCCCATTGTAATCAACAAAAGGTGCTCCTACAACCAATTTGTCGCCAAATATTGCCGTGCTAGTACCAAATTCATCTCGATCCTGTCCATCAATCGGAGATATATTTTGTTCTATACTCCATATCCCTCCTATTCTTTTTAAAACTTGAATGGATCCAGACCCACCTACAGTAGAGACTGGGATAGAACTTACAACGACTTTATCTCCTTGAATAGATACTTCCTGACCTGTTCTTCCGCCGAATGAATTCACAGTATATTGAAGACTCCAACTGGTACCTGATCTTATATAAATGTAAGCCTTACCCGTTGTAGAACCAGAATTAATGGTATTGGGTGCTCCTACAATCATATAATTACCATCAATATCTATGGAGGTTCCGAATCCTGAGCTACCAGCCACAGAAAGAATATCCTCTTGTACAAGAGAAGAACCATTGTATCGAAAAACATATGCACCTCCTTGATTACTACTTTTAGCAGGTGCCCCGACAGCAATGTAGTTTCCCGATAGAGCAACCTTACTCCCGAATTTATCATTAGCCGCGATATCTGAGGACTGAATATTATCTAAAGCGACTACATCTCCATTTGAATTATAAGAATAATAATAAAGTCGGCCTCGGTTAGTAGTTACCCCATTGTCAGAACCTACCGCGATGTTATTGTTGTCCATGGAAGTTGATATCCCAAAATTTCTAGTCTCCGTATTATTGCCATTCCAAAAATCAGTTTGAGACCATCCCATTCCGTTATTTTTGAATAGATGTGTATGCCCATTCTGTCCAGTAGGAAAGGAAGTTTCAAATTGAGCCCCTACGGAAATGAAATCACCACTTATAGCCACAGCATCACCGAATCTACCTCCTTCTGCATTATTAAAAGCACTAGATGATGGTGTCGTTATTACTCTACTAGCAGAAGGCAGGCCTGAACCACCCGAGACACCATCGATAGAAACCCATGTTAAATTGCCGTTTGCATCCGTTACCAAAGCTTGGTTAGGAAGGCCATTTACTTCAGGAAATCTATATTCATCCTTTATTTCTAACTGACCATTAACCCGCAATAGACTATTGTCAAATTCTCCATAAACTAAAGCTTCCGTCTCTTCAATAGACCCTGCATTATGTATCGCTAGTCTATTGCTTGCATTGCCCGGAATACTTACCTGCGTTCCTATGAATACATTGCCACTTCCTGAAAGGTTATTTTCTCCTGCTGAAAAACCCAAGAATACATTAGAGGATCCCGATTGCTTGAATAGCCCAGCTTGAGCTCCTATTAAAGTATTGAATCCACCAGATGTATTATTTTTTCCACTATCTGTGCCTAAAAATGAGTTAAATGATCCATTATTATTTAATGCTCCAGATTCTGAACCTACAAATACATTTCCTACTGCCGCTGCTCCATTTGCATTTCCAGCATTTAGGCCTATCAATATATTCTCATTGGCATTATTCATTTCCATTCTCGCATCTCCAGACCCACCATTCTTAAACATGAACTGCTCTTCTCCCGCAATATCAAATCTTATGATGTCATCATCTGTGGACTCTTCAACTAGTACCTTGGTATCACCATCTGCATCAAGTATTTCGTCAGATGAACCCGATGAGCTTAATGTAACTGTGTTTCCACCTGATATAGAAAGTTCATTATTCTGAATACTCAATGTCTGATTGTCACTTGTTGAAAATTCATTCCAGGATGTGCCATCGAATCCTTGAAAATTAGAACCTAAATATCGAATCGACCCTGCTGATGGATTTGCAGGGGCAGTAGATCCTATTACAATAGCACCGTCTACTGCGAGTAGACCATTCGGTGTATCAGTTCCTATTCCGACATTTCCATTTTTTAAAATAGTCATTGCATTGCTACGTAAATTATTACTACTACCATTTCCTACTGTAAGAATAGGTGACACCTCTTTTAACGTTGTACCTGCTAGAACAATCGGCTCGTTGAATAAGCCGAGGGCTGTGCTGTAGTTGCCACTAGCTAAATTACTCGACCCAAGAGCTAGACTTGAGACGCCTTCAGCTTTATTAAACTTACCGATAGCAACAGCATCGGCTAAATCCGATTCTGCCTCTTGTCCCATAGCAATACTAAAATCTCCAGATGCACTGGATTCTTGTCCAAGTGCAATAGCATTTTGTCCGCTTGCACTAACTACACTTCCCATAGCTACAGCATTTTCTCCTGAAGCTGATGCATCGTTTCCTACTGCAAATGATGAATTGCCAAATGCACTCGACCCTAGGCCAAATGCGGTTCCACCGATTCCTTGAGCTCGTACATTAAAACCATGTGCGAATGAGTAGGTCCCTATATCAGAAGGTTGCCATGCAGAATTGGATACTCTACCTCCTCTATATGCAGATTTTTCATGTTTGAAAAAGAACATCGTATCTTTTGTAATACCAGTCAGTGGTATCGACTCACTACCAAACACAAAGTCATCTGTTGCATAACCTGATGCAGGGCTTACCGTTGTCCCACTCTTTTTAAAGACTGCATTGTTATCGGATTTAATTTCATTCCAAACCCCACTTTGAAAAAACCAAAAGCTATCTGAATCAGTATCATATACCAACAATCCATTGGCAGGCTTAAAAATGCCTTGTCTTTCTAACATAGACATCCTAGGAATCAGAATTCCTTTAGAGCTTGATTGTACATCTAGTATGGATGAAATGTCCGGACTAGCGCCGGTTGTGTTGACTCCTACAGACTGTGCCTTTACATTAAACGTAAAATAAACAATCATGAATACAGCTAAAAATAAATGCTTCATAAACGAAATATTTAAGTGTTTTACTTAAAAGACGAAAAGCGTATCACA
>CAZFJO010000056.1:5602-9957 GCA_964518915.1 uncultured Saprospiraceae bacterium | reverse complement strand
AGGCTTACTTATTCCATCACCTTCTTACCTGTGGATTCTAAAACTATTCTTATCCGCATCTTGCAGATTGAACAAGCCACATCAACCCTACTCTCTCATGAGTAGAAAACTTACTTTTACCTTACCGTACCATTCTGGTTTATTGCCATCAGGATAAGTTTCATCGTACATAACCAATTGGAGATTATCCTCAACCCTTTCAATTCTATAAAATTGTTGTCCACCTTCGAAGCCAGGAACCTTGGCAAGATCAGCAGTAGTATGCACAACATCATCCTCAATAACATAACTGCCACTATTAAAAACAATGCTTCTGAATGCTTCGATCAATTCTGCATCTTCTGGCTTAGAGAGGTTTTTAAACGGTGTCCTTTCCATCATAACAGGGTTATACATCAGCGCATATCTATTCTTATCAAAGATGAATCTCCCATAAGGAATGGTATTTCTTATATACGTTGTATCAGGATATAGATATTGAACTTCCGTGATCTGCCAGGAACCAGAAACGTCTACTTTTATAGCCGTACTTCTCTTTTCTATCTGACAGAAACAGCTCAATGACCACATCATAAAAATGGCAACAATGGATACTTTTAACCTCATCTGAAAATACAATTTAGTTTAAACCAAAAGTGTACACTTTACACCTAGATGAAGCATTTCTTCCTGGTAATTCTGTAAAGAATCATGATTCTTTACAGAATTACTTACCTGTGTGTATATAGCTTATAAGGGTCAAGACCCATTTTTCCTATACTTAGAGGGAGTCGTATCTGTAAATAAAGAAAATGCCTTATAGAAAGTAACCTTGTTGTTAAAACCAGATTTTTCTGCAATGGCGTCGATCTTAAGATGCCCGTACGCTTCGTCAAGGAGGAGATTCTTAGCATATTCTATCCTGTGTCGATTGACATAAGCATTGAAGCTCTCCTTTATCTCATTTGTGAATGTCTGAGATAGATAATGAGATTTAGAATCTAAGGAAACTGCGAGAGAGTCTATGGTAAGTCTGCGATCTAAGAATACCTTTTCATCCCTAAACAATAAATCAATCCGTCGGCTTATGCGTCGGAGTTCTTCCTTATCAACATGGGAATGGGCGTATTTCTTTTTCAATTGCTGAAAAGTTTTAGGGTCTCTGTACAAGACATAAGCCATCAACATTATAATGATTGTGCTCAATAGATAATACAAAGAAAAATCTCTCCAGCTTCTAGCGTATAGGGTTAAGAACGATATTACAACGGTAATACTAAAATATATAATGGCCATCGCACCGAGATAGAATCTAGTATCAATATCCAGTTGCTTCCTTTCCTTGTAGAAAAGAGTAAGAATAAGTATACCGTAGACAAGTTGTACAATTCCTCGAAAATAATTTAAGTATATAATGAAGCCGAAAAAATTATCAGAGCTGTTGTAATAACCAATGCGATCGGCTCCAGGCATAAAAATCAGATCCACCATCCATAGATTCAGAAAAATCAGTGGCAATAGATGAATCAGGTCCGACCAGCTCCACTTATGTGGTGCATTATGGATCACTGAACGAAAATGAAAAAACAACAAAGGGCCATAAAGTACTCCAGCAGAAAAATAATACCTTCCGACCAATTGCGGATACAGATCATAGACAGCACTTGTCCCAAAAAGAAAACAAAACATCTCAATTCCGAAAAGAAAAGTAAAAATCGCGATGGATCTATTCTTAAGAGAATGGTCTCTAAAGAAAAGCCCTCCCGCAATGAAAACGGTAAAAAGCGCTAACAACAATATGATGGTTCTAATCGGGTCCATATCTATTCTGTATAAAACTAAATATCTTATTGCATTTCATAAGCAATTTTGATGCAATTAAGGTTATATGTTTTCTTAGGTAAGCTCTTTTCTAAGGTTACGAATAATTCTGATGCCCATAAGAAATTATTCTTTACATTTGATGTCTTCTCAATATCACATGTATGCTTAGGGTAATCACCACAACTATTATCTGCTTTTTTTCTGTGTTGTGTTTTACGCAGGTATGTTGGAATTCACTTTCTTATGACACCTGTGAATATCGGATTCTAACAGAAGCATCTTTTTTCAGAACAATCAATTTTTCAGAAGATCCTATAAACATAGAATTAGGGCTTGGGATCCAGAAAAACCTCACAGATAAATATGGTATCGGTATGCTAGTTTTCTATGATTTTCGAGATATTAATGGAATTGGTCTGAGGTTTTCTAGACTGATCAATCCTGATTTAGAACTACAATTCACTCCTAAATTGTACTATAGGTCATCAGGCAATGACGATCTGAACACACCTGGCTTTGCATTCGAAACAGGTATCAATTGGAAAAACTTCTTAGGGCTATACCTGAAAACCGAAACGATAGACGGGCAGAAAGATGGAAAACCTGTAATCAGTTGGGGCATCAAAGCCAATGGACCTAGTTCTTCAATTGTAGGAATACTATCTATAGTAGGAATTGCTATTCTTTTTATAGCATTGAAATAACTTGAAATTGAAAAATAGCAATAAACCTCTGCATGTTAAACTAGCAGCCTTACAATTTCTCCAGCACTTGGTCTGGGGGTCTTGGTTTGTTACTGGAGGCTCCTACATGTCGGAAGTTTTAGGGTTTACAGGACGTGAAGTGGGTATGGTATACGGCAGTACGGCCATTGCTGCAAGCTTCAGTCCTTTTTTTATCGGAACTATAGCGGACAAGTACTTCTCTTCGGAAAAGGTATTGATGCTTCTCCATTTTATAGGAGGATGTCTCCTTCTGACCCTACCCTATCTAGACACTTACA
The DNA here is from genome assembly GCA_964518915.1 of uncultured Saprospiraceae bacterium. Lineage (GTDB taxonomy): Bacteria > Bacteroidota > Bacteroidia > Chitinophagales > Saprospiraceae > JABDLO01. The sequence continues at coordinate 7,151 of CAZFJO010000056.1, read as the reverse complement.
TTCTATTCTATCCTGTAATGCTGCTATACCTCCTCACTTATTTACCGACCTTCAGTCTCGCCCATGGACTGTGCTTCTATCACTTAGAAGATACGAAAAAAGACTTCCCAGTCATCCGAGTATGGGGTACAGTGGCATGGATAGGAATCGGATTTATAATAAGTTTCGCTCAGATAGAAACCTCGTCAGCCATGTTCCAGATAGCTGGAGTTTCTGCATGGGTAACCTGTATTTTCTGCTACTTTCTTCCTTCTACTCCTCCGCAGATGAATCGGGATAGCTCTTGGTGGCAGGCCCTCAAGGGACCTAAAATGAAAGCTTTAAGAAAGGATCGTTCCCTCCTTGTTTTACTGATATGCGTGGGACTGATCTGCATTCCTTCAGCCTATTACTATAGTTTCGTTAATCTGTTCTTGCTGGAATTCGGAGCAGTCTACCCTACTGCTAAAATGTCCCTCGGTCAGATGACTGAAATAGTCATTATGTTGCTGCTTCCATTTATGCTAGCAAGATGGAGACTCAAGTACATCATATGGATCGGACTTTTAGTATGGGGAATAAGGTACGGCCTATTCGCTCTCGGTCAAGCTACCTCAACCGAATTCTGGATATGGATCGGTTTATTGCTACATGGTATTGCTTATGTCTGTTCTACACTGACCAGTCAGATATATCTAGACACCCGCGTTCCACCCGAATTGAGAAATACGGCTCAAGGATTTTTCACCCTACTCACTCAGGGTTCAGGTGTGCTTATCGGTTCTCTTATTGCAGGGAATATGGTTCAGTATTTCGCTTACGCAAATGGGGAACACGACTGGATTAACATCTGGATGTTTCCATTCATTTTTGGTGTAGGAGTTGCCATTTTATTCTGGTTGACCTTTAAAAGCAAAAGACATTCATAATTCTTAGTAACCTAAATCTATTTAGAATCTATATATTAATTAATCTTGTAATCTTATACTTCCTAATAATCAACAAAAAGCATGGATATATCAAAGTGGAATAGAGTAATGATTATCGGGTGCTGTGGTGCCGGAAAGTCTACATTTGCCGGAAGGCTATCTAAACTAATTCCATTACCACTTATCCATCTAGATCAAGAATACTGGCAAGCAGACTGGCAAGAACCTCAGAAAGAAGTGTGGCAGGACAGGGTCTTACAATTGAGTAAGCAAGAACAATGGATGATGGACGGAAACTATGGCAGTTCCCTGGAAATCAGATTGAAAAGAGCCGACGCTGTTGTTTTTCTTGATTATTCCACCATAAAATGTGTCAGCCGAGTAAGCCAGAGGATCTGGAAATATCATGGCACCGTAAGGCCAGATATGCCAGATGGCTGTAGAGAAAGATGGGATTGGAATTTCATGCATTATGTAGCCGTTTTTAATTGGGTCAGAAGACCATCTATAATGCGATTGCTGGAGCGTTACAACGATAAGGTAGAAACCATTATACTTAAAAACGATAAAGATGTCAGTCGTTTTTTCACTAAAATTAAGCAATAAGATAAGATGTGTATATCACCTTTTGGGGTGAGAAA
>CAZFJO010000056.1:0-5502 GCA_964518915.1 uncultured Saprospiraceae bacterium | reverse complement strand
TCACTAAAATTAAGCAATAAGATAAGATGTGTATATCACCTTTTGGGGTGAGAAACCGTCTCTCGACATGCCCTATTTTGTGACTGGAAAAACAGATGGCAGGATGGAAGATAGTCATACAATCGTAAAAATAGATACAGCACGTATACTCATTGTAGAGGACGAACCTACAATTGCATACGACATAGCTTTAAATTTAGAAAGTCATGGATTTAATATTGCTACTGTATGCTACACTGCGGAAAAGGGATTAGACTATCTTAAGAACAACAGAGTTGAATTAGTCATGCTCGACATCAATCTTAGTGGTTCCATGACAGGAATAGATCTAGCCCGCATCATTGACGACCAATATGGTATACCGTTTATTTTTCTCACATCACATTCAGACGATCTGACCATCAATAAAGCTGCAGCAACGTTTCCTAGTGGGTACCTTATCAAGCCATTCCGTGAGAGGGATCTTGCGCCCATGGTCAAGATGGCCCTGATGCAGAAATTCGGTATGAAAAAAACCAGAATGCCATCGCTAAGTAAAATCAACCACAACCTTTTAAATAAAATCACGCCAGCTGAATACAACATTATCTGTGAAATTTGGACCGGATCTAAGAATACGGAAATTGCCGAGCAATTGAAGATTTCGCTGAACACAGTTAAATCACATTTTAGCAATATCTATTCTAAACTTCAATTAAGAAGTAAGGCAGATCTTGTTCATTTTATTCAAGAAATAAAGTAGTTTTTATTTACCTCGCAAGTGAGCAAGTCCCGCTTCCAGAGTCAGGTCTCTACGATTAACAATATCCTCGACTGTCAGCTCTGTTTTTACATCTGGAATAATACCAGTATCGTCGGAGGGTTTTAACGAAAAAGCCCCCATCACTGGAGCGTTAATAACAATGCCTGAAGTAGGCAGAGTAAGAAATAAAATCTGTCCTCCGTTTATTCCACGCATATTTCCACCCGTTTCTTCTCCTATGATGATTCCTTTTTTATACAACCTGAATTCTTGAGCGGTGTAAAAAGCCAGAGACGTATTCTTACCAGAGGTCAATAAAACGGTTTCACCATTGTAGACATCCTTTTTCCATGTTGGTTGCGAAACTTGATCTTCCTTGAAAACGAAATACCCTTCTTCTTCCCCATCTGCTTCTTCTCTTAAATCATAATACCATGGGTCATCGCCCCAGGTACTTATAAATGGTTTTAGTGTTTCTGGAAATACATCATATCTAGTCCTGCCCTCTCTTCCCACTTTTCTTGCAACTTGAGGTCTGTCCTTTAAATATGAGAAAAGCTCTATTTTCATTTCATCGTTACCGCCCATATTTTCTCTTATATCTAAGATTAAGCCTTGAGTCTTATTGGTTTTTATCATCGAAAAGGCCTCAGACAACCATGCTTTATAATCCAGTTGCATAGCCTTCCATCCTAGCAATCCGTAAGAATTTATTGTCATCACAGCTATATTGTCCTCCGTAAATTCTATGTTCCACATTTCATCTTTCGATGTAGGGAAGTCAGGAAACTGGGCATAGATCTTCGATGTTCTATCTTCCCTTGTTAACAATGTTATCTCAGAATTCTTAATCGTTTCAGATTTAGGTTCTCTATACTTTATAGTCTGAATTCCCTTCACTGAAGGAAACAACAATCCATATAAAATATCAAAAGCATTGTACCTGAAATCGTAACCCGTAACCTCCATCTTTCGTATTCTGTTCTGAGGTTGATTTCCATCAGCTGGAATGAACGGATAGAGGGTATCGAAGACTTTTTCTATTGGTAGACCTCCCATTTCTATAATTTCTGTGCCACGAGGCATGCCTGCTTCAGAGACATCATAAACCACAATCATCTTCCCATCTATCCACTTAAACGAAAATGGAATTTTATCCGCTTGATCATGAATGATGGAGTTGATAATATTTCCTTGATTAAATCCACCCGCCATTGTATGGTCACACTTAATCAATGCCAGTAATCTATTTAATTCCACATACATATCTTTATAAGAGATGGGAGACTGTAAGGCTTTTTTAAAGACAGCTAATCCTTTTTCGATTTCCTCTTCTGACGAATATCTATACGTTCCTGGAATCACATTTCTTACCAGGTTTTCTACAACGGCATAATCCTGTTGCAATGACGCTGGTTGCAATAAATCGAGGGTCGTCAGATCTATGGGCGTCTTACGATCCCACCTATCATCAAGTTCTACTTTTCCTGTATTTACAGATACCACCCTGTTTTCTATTCCTTCCCAAGTAATGTCATTTTCTGTGTCATCTACCAGCACATATTTAAATTCTACTTCACCAGAGAATTCATCTGGAAAAAGGATGGTTGCAGTATACTTACCATCTACTTCATCTAGGAGGATTGTTTTATCCCAGGATAAGGGAAACTGACTGCCACGTATTCCTACCTTCTTACCTGAATCACTAGGAACCTCAACCACTGAGAATACCACAAGCTTGCCATCCTGTACATTACAGGCTATTATTATCATGCTGCATAAGCACGCTAGAATCACACTTCTCATCATAAAAGAAAGATAAAATTATATTATAAAATTATTGAAGAAAAATGGTACTATTTATTGAATTCGCCTAGGTGCCAGAGTACACCGGATGGATCATGTAAGAAGAATTCCCGTCCCCAGTCGAGCGTCACTATTTCGCTCAGCTTTGCTTTTGGAAATTTATCTGGAAGGTTCAATGATTTAATATACGCATAACAAGCTTCTACATCATCTACTTCTAAAAAAACCATAGTGTTGTCAATCCATTTTCTGACATAAGCTTTCTGCAGATAGAAGCTATGCCTTTCATCGACGCGGAACACAGACATTTTCTCGCTCAGGATGGTTTCTTTCCATCCTATTTCATTGTAGAATGCTCTAGATATATCGTAATCTTTAGCGCCTATGAAGGTACGTATACTTTTATAAGAAAAAGTTGACATTGGGGAGAATATTTATTAGTTAGGAATTTATAAATGAAAATCTAGAATAAAGAATAATTTTGTACTGGATTTTTCATTATTTAATTGCTTTAATGCCAGTCCTATGATAATCTTTGATGCTGATATTCATCAGACTTTTAAAGACCAGAGTGTACTTTACCCATATCTATCAGACAGGAATGTAGATAGAGTTAAGAAAAATGGTCTTGGATATCCGCAAGCTCCATACTATAGTACGGCAGGATACAAGAGGAGTGACGCTACTCCACCTAATGGGGTTGCAGGCAGTGATATAGCATTTCTGAAAAATCAACTTTTCAATGAAATGGGGATATCATATGGTGTTCTTAATGGATCTGGTATTCTAGGTGTCTCACATATGCAAGAGATAGAATATCCCCACCTTCTAGCTCAAGCATATAATAAGTGGTTGATAGATGAATGGTTAGAAAAGGAAGATCGCATGTATGGTTCTATGCATATTGCTCTTCAGAACGTAGAAGCCTCTGTAGACATGATAAGAGAGCTAGGTGCCCACCCTAAAATATTACAAGTACTTCTGCCATCAATTACTCCGTTGAATATCAGCCACTCCAATTACAGGCCTATCTTAAAAGCAATTGCTGAAATGAACCTTAAATTGGCTTTTCATATCTGGCAACCGGCCATTTCGACGGGTGCAATTACACCTATGGGAAACCCTTCCTTATACTATTCTTATCGAAGTCAGATTGTATTTAGTCTTATAAGTCAGATGCATTCACTCATCCTTGACGGGGTCTTTGATGAATTTCCATCCTTAAAATGTGTATTTGTAGAGTGTGGTTATAGTTGGTTAATCTATTTTAAAAATAGGCTAAAACAATTATACCCTAGTCTGAGAACTGAAATTCCATGGCTTAAGAATGATCCTAGTTACTATATTAAACATCATTGTCGATTTACGTGTCAACCAGTAGAAGAATTAAATCCAGCATATCGAAATGCTATATTGAATGACATCAATGCACATGACACCCTTTTATATTCATCTGATTATCCTCACTGGGATGCAGATAACCCTTCCCACGCTATGAAACACCTCCCATCAGAATTCCATGACAACATTATGGGTCTAAATGCCTTAAAGCTTTACGGTATAGAAGTATGAGAGGCGAAAGAAGAATAAACGCTGGGAAGGTATCTGATCTGACGACCGAGCACTTCACAATAATCACAGCAGATAATATAAGTGTCGGGATAATCCTTACGGAAAATGGTGTAAAGGCATTCTTGAATGTCTGTCCTCATGCAGGTGCACCTATCTGCCAAGGTGAGGTTACCAACCTTGTCATCTCTAATCAACCCTACCATAGTCAGGATAATTCTGAAGTGAAAATCATTAAATGTCCCTGGCACAAATATGAATATGACTTGATAACTGGAAATGGGATAATACCAGATTCTGGAAAACTTATATCGATCGATACTGAAGAAATCAATGGGGAGCTATTCCTCCTTATCTGATGGCTTTTCTTTAATAATATACGCAGGTCTTCCTTTTACTTCCTCGAATATTCTATAAATATACTCGGCAACAATTCCCAAGCAGAACAAGGTTAGTCCATTGAAAAAACTTACAAGAATCATGGTTGATGCCCAACCTTGGATGGGAAATCCGAATAGTGTATTACTACTAAAAATCTTTCCTATTACGAGACCTACGATAAGGATCATACTAAACATAAATATCAGGAACCCCAGCCAGGTTATAAATCTTATAGGAAAGGACGTAGAAGCAAAAAACGTATTCTTAGCAAGTTGGATTTTTTTCGATAATGTCCACCTGGATTTTTTATCTGATTTAGGTCTATCAAAAAACAAGATCTTCGGTTGAAATCCTAACTTCAACACTTCAATTATGGGTGTTGTATTAATAGGACTTATGTGAGTATTAATGATATCAATGATCTCTCGGTCAGCAAGAAAACCATCTGTACCTCCAGCAGGGAAATTCACATCCGACAGTTGGTCCATAAATCGGTAATAGTTCTTAGAAAAAAAATCCGACAACCATCCATCATCTCTTGATGTCCTACCAGAAATCACAATTTTGTGACCTTCTTCCCATTGCCTAAAACTAAGCACTAAGTTTTCTACGGGTCTCTGAAAATCATCGGAAACGAACATTGCACAATCCCCTTTACATATTTTCAATCCAGCGAATTGAGAATAAGGAGATGTAAAATTTTTACTTAACTGATATGCCTTAATTCTTTCATCTTGCTTCTCCATTTCTAATCCTAATTGATAAGAACCATCACTTGATCCATCATCCATAATTAAAAACTCAAACCTTATCTTCTCTTTCTCTAAACCAGTCTTATAATATTCCCATATTTTAGGCAAGCTAGATTCACTCTGATATGAAAGGAGGATTACGGAGAATAGTGGATCATTTTTCATACAACTGTTATATTATTAGGTACCATCAAATCTCTATTAGAAATTGGTAGAAAGTTTAATATATTAAAGTGATTTAATAGCTACGCC
>CAZFJO010000055.1:13759-15953 GCA_964518915.1 uncultured Saprospiraceae bacterium | reverse complement strand
TTCAGAGGAGAATATTATCCTAGAACGGCATTGTACAGACAAGGTATAAGTAGAAGTGGAGTTGCAACAAGAGCAACAGATATTTCGGAGAATGACTTGTACGAAGCTACATTACAGTATACAGGAGAATCAGGAGGCCTTACTTATACACTTCTTGGTGGATATTCATTTCAAGAATTCGATAATAGAGGCCAAGGAATTACAGCTGGGGGATATCTTCTAGATAACAATACATACAATCAGATCGGTGCATCTTCAGAAGTGCTTACAGGTTTAGCAACTCCTTATTCTTATAACAATGGATTTGCTCTTGAAGCACAATTCGCTAGAGTAAATCTGAATTATGACGACACCTATTTCGTTTCAGGTAGTGTCAGAAGAGAAGGATCAGATAGATTCGGAGAAGGAAATAAATTCGGTACATTTCCTGCATTAAGTGCAGGTGTGGATATATCTAAGCTTACGCAAATATCTGGTGTTGACAACTTGAAATTAAGAGTTGGTTATGGAGTTACTGGTAACTTGCCAGGGCAGAACTTCTTAGCTGAATCAATTTTTAGTCCAGGAGCACAATTTTTCTTTAATGGGGAATTCGTTCCTTCATATGGACCGACTACCAATGCTAATCCTGATCTGAAGTGGGAAACCAAGTCAGAGATAAATGTAGGATTAGACTTTGCATTGCTAGACTTTAAATTAACAGGTACACTTGATGTTTTCTCAAGGAAGACAGATGATCTTATTCTTTTTACAAGAGTTCCTGTGCCACCTAACTTAGCTCCTAACACATGGAAGAACGTAGCTGCATTTACTTCAAGTGGAGTAGAGCTTGCTATTTCTTACAATGATTTAGTGAGTAGTGGAGACTTCTCATACACACCTAGCTTGATTCTTACTAGATATACTTCAACACTTGATGAGTATTTAGAAGATACTCCTTCAGAGTTTAGAACGAACCTAGGAGCACCAGGTCAGAACATTACAGATGCAGGTGTAGGGTTACACCTACTAGAAGTAGGAGCGCCTATCGGACAGATTGTAGCACCAGAATTCGCAGGAGTAGGAGAAGATGGTTCTTATATATTTAAAGACCAAAACGGTGATGGAGCTATTGACGCTGCAGATTGGATTGTAGTTGGAAATGGACTTCCTGATTTCGAATTGTCATTGAACAATGATATTTCATTCGGTAAGTTTGATGCCAATTTATTCTTCAGAGGATCATTCGGTCACAGCCTTGTTAATGCGAATAGAGCTTTCTATGAAATCAACCCTGCTGTTAAAGGTGGAAACCTTATCAGAACAGAGTTTTTCGATCCTAACGTAACAACGGCTTCTTACAATTCTGTTCATGTAGAAGATGCTTCTTTTATTAGATTAGATAACGCTTCTCTTGGGTACACATTAGATATGAGCAATAATAGCGCATTTGAGAATATAAGAATTTATGTAGCAGGCCAAAACCTATTTACTATTACAGGATATTCCGGTATTGATCCAGAGGCTAGATTGGGAGATACAGGATCTGTTGATAATGGTAGTAGAATTGGTGGAAGTGATCCACTTGCACCAGGTGTAGACAGAAGAAACACTTATTATTTAACAAGAACATTTACGTTCGGAGTTAATCTTGGCTTTTAATCACGAAAAAATTATTTAAAATGAAAAAAATAAATAGAATCCTATTTGCTGCCTTTATAGGGATGTTAGGATTTGTGTCGTGTTCAGATCTTGAGCCAGAATTCAATGATGTGATCACAGAATCAACATACTTCCAGAATGAAGATGCCTTTATATCTGCATTAGGATCTGCGTATACCAACTTATATGGTATTGCTGGTCATGGTGGATTATATTCACTGCAGGAGGTGTCATCTGATGAAGCAGCAGTTACACATAAAGGTCCTGACTGGGAAGATGGGGGTCAATGGTTAAGAACCCATAGACACGATTTCTTCGATGGAGAAGGTGTTTTTAACAATACCTGGACATTTGCCTATGGCGGAATCAATACATGTAATCGATTGATAGCAACATTTGAAAATGTTGACAATCCTAATTCTGCAGCATTTATTGCAGAGTTAAAAGTATTGAGAGCATACTATTACTTAGTTCTACTAGATATTTTTGGAAATGTTCCGATCATTGAATCATTCGATGTACCAGAAGGTTTTTTACCAGAAACTAGACCTAG
>CAZFJO010000055.1:0-13659 GCA_964518915.1 uncultured Saprospiraceae bacterium | reverse complement strand
CGATCATTGAATCATTCGATGTACCAGAAGGTTTTTTACCAGAAACTAGACCTAGGTCAGAAGTTTACGCGTTTATTGATACTGAACTAACTGCTAATGTGCCTCTTCTGAGCAAGTCTGTAGATGCAAGTACTTATGGCAGAGTTAACTTTTTCGTAGGGCAAGCGCTTTTAGCTTCATTGTATCTTAATGCTGAATCATACATTGGTTCTGCTCAATATGGAAAAGCAGTAGCAGCTTGTGATTCAATCATCAATTCAGGTAACTTTTCTCTAGAATCCAACTACTTCGCTAATTTCTCTCCTGATAACTCAGGGTCTAGTGAAACAGTATGGGCTATCCCATATGATGAAGTAAATGCTGGAGGACATGTTCTGGTTCAGATGACCTTACATTATCAATCGCAGTTTACATTTAACACGACAGATCAGCCATGGAATGGTTATACCAGTTTAGCTGATTTCTATAACTCATTTGAGGACACTGATGTTAGAAAGACAGGTGGAGGAAGAGGTTATGGTGTTATGCTAGAAGGGCCTCAATACGATGCTTCAGGTAATATTCTGATAGATGGTGCGGATACTTGGTATCCAGATAATGTACTAGAAGATGGAAGTTTATCTGGAGAGGATGCTGCAAGAGCAGTTGTATTCAGTCCAGAGATTAATGAGCTTGCTCCTGGTGCATGGAGAGATGGTGGAGTACGACTTTCTAAGTATGAATATGAAGGAGGAACTACCCCTAACATGAATAATGATTTTATCCTTTTCAGATATGGAGAGATTCTTCTAAATAAAGCGGAAGCTCTATGGAGAATGAATTCAGGAGATGCGGAAGCACTTGACCTTGTCAACATGGTAAGAGCAAGAGCTGGTGTCGATGCTTTCGGATCACTAGATGCGGATAATCTTCTTGCTGAAAGAGGAAGAGAAATGTGTTTTGAAGCTAAGAGAAGAACCGACCTTATCCGTTTCGATAAGTGGGGTGACGCTTGGTGGGAAAAACCTGCATCAGAAGACTTTAAAAAATTAATGCCTATTCCTGCAACGCAGATTGCTGTTAACAGTAACTTGCAACAGAATCCAGGTTATTAAGATTTATTTCTTCTAAGATAAATTGAATAGGTCGTCTCGTGAGGGACGGCCTATTTTATATTAAAGTGATATAAAAAGTACAATAAGAATTCTTCGCGACCCTTTAAATTGATGACGTTTTTTTTGTTGCCTGGTCTATCATCTAGAAATTGAAAGAGAACCACCACCCATATTGCTTACAGAATAATATCATTTTAAAATACATTATTAAATTACTTCATTATTAAAAGTCTTCAATAGCTTTGTCATCCGGTGAAGTATCCAGCAATTATATTATCCATTCTTGTTTTAATCTCATGTGCTTCTGATCATATAGAGCCATCAGATACCTTATTCTCCATGCAGAAAAGCAAGGAGACCGGAATAACATTTAGAAATGATCTTACTTATTCTGAAACATTCAACCCTTACGTATTTAAGAATTTCTATAATGGCGGAGGTGTAGCAATTGGAGATGTCAATAACGATGGATTACCTGATATATACTTTACAGGGAACATGGTAGAGAATAAGCTGTATCTCAATCAAGGGGGTTTTAAGTTTTCGGATATAACATCTTCTGCCGGTGTTGCGTGTCCGGATGTCTGGTCTTCTGGCGCCGCTATGGTAGATATCAATGGTGATGGATGGCTTGATATATATGTATGTAAATCGGGTTCGCCAGACGATCCTGGAGTCAGACACAATCAAGCTTTTATAAATAACGGAGACCTTACATTTACCGATCATTCAGAATCGTATGGGCTTGATTTCAATGGACTTAGTGTACACACGGCATTTCTAGATTTCGATAGGGATGGAGATTTAGATTGTTACCTACTAAACAATAGTATACGTTCAGTTGGGAATTATGACCTTATCAAGGACTATAGAGAGATAAGAGATACTTCTGGAGGAAATCGATTGCTTAGGAACGACCACGTTGTTATAATAAATGGTGACACAACTTATAATGAGACACCTAGATTCATAGATGTCTCAGAGGAAGCTGGGATATATGGAAGTTCCATTGGTTTTGGGTTAGGAGTAAGTGTAGGTGATATAGATGGTGATAACTGGCCAGATTTATATGTAAGTAATGATTTTTTTGAGCGGGACTATTTATATCTTAATAATCAAGATGGTACCTTCTCAGAAAACCTTACGTCTATGATGGAAGAAACAAGTATGGGTTCTATGGGTGCGGATATAGCCGACGTGAATAATGATTTAAAACCTGATATTTTCGTTACTGAAATGCTTCCTAGAGAACTAGATAGAACGAAGACGAAAGCAGTCTATGAAAACTGGGAGAAGTATAAAAGAGCGGTTGAAAGTGGTTATCATCGACAATTCGCTAGGAATGCCTTTCAATTGAATATGGGTAAAAACATAGAAGGGTTACCATGGTTCGCAGAAGTTTCTAGAATGACAGGAACAGAAGCTACAGACTGGAGCTGGGGAGCATTGATTGCGGATTATAATAACGATGGATATAAAGACATTTTTATTGCTAATGGGATAGGCAAGGACCTCTTAGATCAAGACTATGTTAACTACTATTTTAACCCAGAGAACATTAGAAAGTTAATCGAAGATAAAGGGGAAGTCATGGTTGAAATGTTTGACAACATACCTTCTGAACCACTGCAGAATTATCTGTTCATGAATAGTAATGGATATAGTTATGATGATAAATCTAGTGAGTCTGGTCTGGGTGAAAAAACGTTTTCTAACGGCTCTGCGTATGGAGATTTAGACAACGATGGTGATCTAGATTTAATCATAAATAACATAGATGGTGAGGCGAGCATCTATAAGAATAATACCGATACTTCAAGTCATTCTATTAAGGTTAAACTTACTTATAAAGACCTCAATCCATATGGTATCGGATCTAAGATTTATGCTTATCACAATGAATCTACTCAGTATATTGAATTGAATCCTATGAGGGGTTTTCAGTCCAGTGTTGACCATAGATTGATCATAGGAACGGGTGAGTCTAGTATGCTAGATTCATTAAGGATTATATGGCCCGATGGCACGTCACAGCTCGTCACATCATTTTCTGGAGGTAACGAGATTGATGTTTCATATGCGGGCAAGAGTGAAAAATTAAGATATCAAGATAAAAGAAAATCGTACTTGAAGAAATCTTCCATTCTTTCTTATACGCATATAGAAAGCGAACACAGTGATTTCGATAGAGAGCGCTTAGCCATCTACATGAGATCTAACCAAGGACCTCAATCTGCAATCGGAGATTTAAATGGAGACTTACTTGATGATGTGGTAATCGGTGGGGCGAAAGGTATGCCTATGCGTGTTTTTATACAGAAGCGAAATGGAGATTTTATTTTTCAAGAGCAAGCTGATTTTGTAACCCACAAGGAAGCAGAGAATATGGACGTATCTCTTATAGATATAGATGCCGATGGCGACTTAGATATATGGAGTATACATGGAGGCAGCGAATTACCTAGAAGTTCTTCCAGCCTCAAGGATAGAATTTACATCAACAATGGGAAGGGATTGTTTTCTAGTATGGATGGTTTTAACGCGCCATACGCTTCCAGTTCTTCTGGTATTTACCTCAAGGATGAAAACCTAATCTTTTCAGCATCTAGCGAACTACCATTTATATATGGAGTGTCACCACCATCCTATTTTTTAGATTCAGAAACGGGAAAGATTCTCACGGAAAGTAAAATGGAGAATGATCAACTGGGTATGATCCATTCCGCGACAAGTGGGGACGTGGATGGAGATGGTGATCAGGACTTACTTTTAGCAGGACACTATACGCCTATACTATTGTTGAAAAATGAAGGAGGGCGTTTCAATGCTGATACCATTTCAGATTTATACGGCTGGTGGAACAAGGTAGAGTTGAACGATCTAGACAATGATGGAGACTTAGACATACTTGCCCTAAATCATGGATTGAATTCTAGATTTAAATCAGAAGAAGAAGGCTATTTCTTATATACATATGATTATGACCAGAATAGATCTGCGGATCAGGTTCTGACTGTAAAGAAAGGAGATTCTTATATTCCTATCCACCAGAAAGATGAATTGATAAACCAGATTCCTCAGTTGAGAAAAAATGTAATTAAGTATCAAGATTATGCACGGGCTGACATGGACGACTTGTTTTCTAAAGAGATGCTGGATAATGCTTCTATCATGAAAGTCAATCACTTTGCATCTGTGGTATTGGAGAATGTGGATGGAAAATTTATTCCTAGAGAATTGCCACTCAATGCCCAATTAAGTACCATGTATGCTAGCTTGATTGTTGATGTCAATGGTGATGGAAGAAAAGACATAATATTAGGAGGAAACCAATACAAGGCTAAGCCTGAGATAGGCATCAATGCGGCTTCTTGTGGATTTTTATTTTTAAATAAAGGAGGGTTGAATTATGAATACGTTCCTCAGAATGTTTCTGGGATTTATGAACCTGGAGAAATTCGAGATATAGAACTTGTGAATACTGAAAATGGTCCCCATGTTTTATTTCTGAAGAACTCTGAAAAAGCTAGTTCGTATAAAATTATTAGATAATTGTAAGTGCTAAATGTAATGGAAAAAAGAATATTGCAATCAATCTGTTCAGTAACAATCTGCCTAGTCATGATTGGGTTTGTTTCGATGGTTTCTTGTAAACCTGGCGGCCTGGATTCAGGAAAGATAGAAACTAGAGATTCCTTGTTTTTAGGATTAAAATTCGGAATGTCTTCTGAAGAATTTTTTAGTGTTTCCTGGGATCTAAATAAAAAAGGAAAAATAACGAATGGAAGCTCCAATCTTTCAATTAGGTATAAGGTAACAGAATTTGACTATCCAGCTAATCTGAATTATTATCCAGACTTCGAAGAAGACCAACTTAATTTTTTTCCTGCAAGAGTTCATTATGACAATTGGTCACCATGGAATAAAGAGTTCTGGTCTGATAAATTAATTATTGAAGTAAAAGACCTTATGGAGGAATGGATGGGAGGAAAGTTTAGTTTAGAAAAAGAGGATACTGGAAAGCAATATTTCTTGAGAAAACAAGGTGAAGTAGAAACAACCATTAAGCAAGTAGATGATCAGTATGTAAGGATAGAAATAAGACACTATGGATACCCTAAAAAATAACGCTATGTTTTCATATAGAAATCAATGGAGAATTTTTCTTGTGTTCACGCTATGTATCTTTATGTATTCATGTCAAGAAGACGGAGTCAATCATAAGGATACTTTATTTACTTCTCTATCTCCTAGTGACTCAGGCATTGATTTCACCAATCAACTTTCTTATGATAAAGATTTTAATATTTATTCTTATCGGAATTTCTATAATGGGGGAGGGGTAGCTATAGGTGATGTAAATAATGACGGCCTTTCTGACATATATTTTACGGCTAATATGGAAAAGAATCGCTTGTACTTAAACCAAGGCGAGATGAAGTTCCTAGATGTTACTGAGAAGGCAGGAGTCGGTGGGAATATGACCTGGTCTACAGGTGTGACCATGGTCGATATCGATGGAGACCAAGACCTAGATATTTATGTGTGTAACTCAGGTGATATCGATGGTGATAATAAACAGAATGAACTTTTCATCAATCAAGGTGACGGCACATATGTAGAACAAGCGGCATCTTATGGAATTGACGATAGAGGTTATTCTACCCATGCAGCTTTTTTCGATTACGATAAAGACGGTGATCTAGATCTCTATCTGCTTAATAATTCTTATCAAGCCATAGGATCATTTAATCTTAAGAAGAATGTAAGACATGTAAGAGATGTAGAGGGAGGAGATAAGTTGTTTAGGAATGACGATGGAGCATTTGTCGATGTAAGTGTAGAAGCAGGAATATATGGTTCTGTGATTGGGTTTGGTTTAGGTGTTACCATAGGAGACATTGACCTTGACGGGTGGCCAGACATATATGTGTCTAATGATTTTTTTGAAAAAGACTATATATATATTAACAAGGGTGACGGAACATTTGCCGAAAGGCTGGAAGAATATATTGCATCCATATCGGTTGCTTCTATGGGCGCAGATATGGCAGATATCAATAATGATGGAAATCCGGATATCTTCGTTACAGAGATGCTTCCGCATGATGAGCGTAGGATTAAAACGAAGACCACCTTCGAGGATTGGGATAGATATAACTATGCTGTAGAGAATGATTATTATCACCAGTTCACTAGGAATATGCTTCATGTCAGTAATGGAGATGGGTCATATAGTGAACTAGGAAGAATGGCAGGAGTCCATAGTACGGATTGGAGTTGGGGTGCGCTTATATCGGATTTTGATAACGATGGGTACAAGGATCTGTTTGTATCGAACGGAATTTATAAAGATCTGACGGATCAGGATTTTCTAAATTTTATCTCAAATGAAGAATTCATGAAATCTGTTATTGATGGCAATACTGTTGATTTTAAAAAATTAATTGACGTTATCCCATCTGAGCGAATCTCTAATTTTATGTTTAAAAATCACGGAGGTGCCGACTTTAAAAATGTAGCTCAATCGTGGGGACTTGATGAGGTCAGTCACTCTAATGGTTCTGCATATGGAGATTTAGATAACGATGGAGACTTAGACCTTGTGGTAAACAATGTTAATATGCCTTCATTCGTCTATAAAAACAATTTAGAAAAAGAAAATAAAAATTACATCCAGGTTAACCTACAAGGGAAAGGAAAAAATTCATATGCCATCGGGAGTAAAGTGTACTTACATACGTCTGCGGGAATTCAATATTTAGAATTTAATCCGATGAAAGGATTTCAATCTTCTATGGACTACCTTATACACTTCGGTGTTGCAGAAGCTACAGCTATTGATTCTCTAGTAGTCATCTGGCCAGATGGTTATCGTTCTATGCATAGTGATGTACCGATCAATACTAGAATTACACTGGATCAGAAGCAGTCAGTCAGTGGATTTTCTTCGGAGCAAGGTGAACAAAATCAACGCCTCTTTTCAAGTATAGAAGAGTCGTGGATTGAAGAAATAAGTCATATTGAAAATGTGTATGTAGATTTCGATAGAGATAAATTATTGTACACCATGAAATCGACAGAAGGGCCATCTATGTGTATCGCAGACTTTAATGGAGATGGAAGAGAAGATCTAGTTTTAGGTGGAGCTAAGGATCAACCTACACAATTGTTTATTCAGCATTCATCCGGTTCTATGTCTAGGAGTACTCAGTCTATATTCGATAAAGACGCACAATCTGAAGATTTAGACATCACTGCCATTGATGTTGAAAATGATGGTGATTTAGATTTATACGTGTGTAGCGGAGGCAATGAATTTTCGGGACAGTCTTCTGCGCTGAGAGACCGGATTTATATTAATAATGGGAAGGGACAGTTTTCTAAATATGAGAAATCATTTCTTCCTAATGCTTATCAGAGTACATCTACTGTTTCTGTATCAGACTATGATGGAGATGGAGATGATGATATATTCTTAGGGGAAAGGTTAAAACCATTTGCTTATGGAGTGCCCTGCAGTGGATTACTGTTGCAGAATGATGGGGAAGGAAATTTTAAAAACGTTACCTCAGAACTTGCGCCAGGATTTAAAGAACTCGGAATGATTACGGATGCGAAATGGGGCGACATCGATGGAGACGGAAAGGTTGACCTTGTGGTAGTCGGGGATTACATGCCGATTAAGATATTTATCAATGATGGTAATGCCTTAGTAGACAAGTCGGATTCTTATGGTATGGTGAACACAGAAGGATGGTGGAATCAAGTAGTAGTTGAGGATTTAAATGGCGATGGTAAGCTAGATATTGTAGCGGGCAATCATGGCTTGAATTCTAGATTTAAGGCTTCTGTGGATGAGCCAGTGTGTATGCATATTAATGACTTCGACAAGAATAGAAGTGTTGAGCAGATTATCTGTACCTATCAAGATGGTAAGTCTTATCCTCTAGCTCTGCGACATGATCTTGTTAAGCAACTGCCGCACATAAGAAGAAAGTACACAGATTATGAGACGTATGCACTACAGACTGTAGAAGATATTTTCTCGGAAGAAGAAAGAAAAAACATGCTTACTTTATACGCAAGAGAACTTAGAACTTCTGTATTTATTAATCAAGGAAATACATTTAATTCCATGGAGCTTCCCATGGAAGTTCAGAACAGCCCAGTGTATGGCATTATGGTAGATGATGTAAACGACGATGGTCAGAAAGACATTTTACTAGGAGGTAACTTGTATAAAGTAAAACCAGAGATAGGCAGGTATGATGCAAGTTACGGACATGTACTGCTAGGAGATGGACGAGGAGAATTCAAGACATTACCCGCCGACCTATCTGGGCTCAAGATAAAAGGTGAAATCAGAGCGATCAACCAGATAAATATAAAAGGAGAAAAAGTTATCGCCATTGCTAGAAACAACGATCACATAGAACTTCTAAAGAAGGAAGCCCATTGATAATAAGAAAATATATAAGGTACGGTTTATACTTGTCGATGATCTTAACAACTGGATGGATAGTTGCAACTTTTTCTTCATGTACTCAAGATCGACCAGAAGATCTTTTCACAACCTTGTCTCCTGAGGAAAGTGGAATTTCATGGTCTAACATTTTGAGCCCTACAGACGCTTTTAATATTCTTACCTATCTCTATTATTACAATGGTGGAGGAGTTGCCATAGGAGATTTAAACAACGATGGTCGGGAAGATATTTTTCTTTCAGGTAATGAATCCAGTGATGCCATATACATCAATGAAGGTGGATTGAAATTCAGAGATGTTACAGAATCTACAGGCGTAAAAAATTATGAAGGCTGGTCTACAGGAGCTGTGATTGTAGATGTTAACGGTGATGGGTGGAACGACATATATGTGTGTAGATTAGGAAAGTATCTCAGTTACAATGACTACAATCGATTGTTCATCAACCAAGCAGATGGTACCTTCACAGAAGAAGCCGAAAAATATGGTTTAGACTTTTCTGGATTTTCTACCCATGCTGGATTTTTTGACTACGATCGGGATGGCGATCTAGATGTATACCTACTTAACCATTCTATTAAAAATCCGGAACAATTCGTCGACGCATCGAAACTAAGAAACAAGAGAGACTCCCTTGCTGGAGATCGTCTGCTCAGAAATGATGATGGCCATTACAGAGATGTCACTACAGATTCTGGAATATTGTCTTCTACTTTAGGTTTCGGGCTAGGGTTGAACCTTTCAGATTTTAACAACGATGGATGGACGGATATTGCGGTGGGAAATGATTTCCATGAGAATGATTACTTATACATCAATGACCAGGATGGAACGTTTCGTGAAGTGAGTAATCAAGCCTATGGCCATACAAGTAATTTTACCATGGGTCTAGCCAGTGGAGACATCAATAATGATGGGATAGTGGATGTTGTGTCGCTGGATATGCAACCCGATGATGAAACGATATATAAAAATTCTGGCGGGTGGGAATCCTATGAGATTTATAAATTTAAACGTTCGTATGGGTACCATCCCCAAGGCCCTAGAAACAGTGTACAGATCCAAGTCGGGCAGAAGGATGGGATTCCTATTTATTCAGAACGAGCAGGCGTCCTGGGAATCGCAGAGACAGACTGGAGTTGGAGTCCACTGATTGCAGATTTCAATAATGATGGTAAACAAGACATCTATATTACGAATGGTATTCCGCACAGACCTAATGATCTAGACTTTATTAATTATCTAGGAAATAAACAAGGTCAAGATATGCTATCCTTAATTGAAACAATGCCTACAGGAAAGGTGCAGGATGTTTTCGTTTTAAACCATGGAGATAAAATGGAAAAGCAGAACATAGGATTGCCTGATGTAAGTACAGGTGCGGCCGTTGCTGATTTAGATTCAGATGGAGATCTAGATATAGTGATCAATAATTTAAATGGCCATGCTGAAGTGTTGAGAAACAATTCGGAATCAGGTAAGTCATTGCTCATAGATTTAGATTCCCTGTATGTGCTTGCTGATGGGGTAGAGGTGAAAACGTACCAGGGTAATAAAGTGCAAGTAAGGTATGCTTCTACGACGGGTGGATTTCAATCTAGCAACTCTCACTTACTGCATATAGGGTTAGGTGATGCAGCTCTTGATTCAATGGTTATAAAAGTAAGAAATGAGAAGTCTGTATGGATAGGAGATACCAGTGGACGGGTGAAAATTTCAGAACTTACCTGGAAGAAAAGAATCGACAGAGTAAAATCGGAATATTCTGATCTAGGAATATCAACACATGATTTCATGCATAGAGAAGATGATTTTAATGATCAGAATAATGATTTTTTATCTCCATACTTAACATCCACGTTAGGGCCTAAAATGTCAAAGGGAATTGAAAACTTCTATATAACAGGCGGTGGGAACCAAGATGGGAAATTCATTTCCCTTCGTTCCGGTGAGGTGCGATCACTAGGTCTCAATAAGGGGAAAGCAAGAGACTATGTAGATGAAAACAATGCGCTGCTGTTCGATGCAGATGGAGATGGAGATGATGACTTATATCTGTGCTTAGGTGGCAATAAAATAAGAGAGAACAACCTCATTCTGAAAGATCAGTTTTATATAAATGAAGAAGGAAGCTATCGGAACGCATCCTCTCGCCTCCCAGATTTATTTCGTAATTCTTCTATTGCATGCGCTTCTGATTATGATGATGATGGAGACCTTGATTTGTTCATCGGCGTGGCTGGTAAGACAGGATCTTATGGTGAGAGTTACGCATCATATATTCTGAAGAATGATGGCAATCGTTTTATAGCCACGATGCTTGATCTTGATGAAATGGTTTATGATGCCACCTGGACTGACATGGATAATGATGGAAGGGATGACTTAGTTGTGGTAGGACATTGGATGCCTATTACCATTCTATATAATAAAGATGGAAAACTATTGAAAGAAGAAATTCCAGGCAGCAGTGGTTTATGGAATACCGTAGAAATATCAGATGTAGATAAGAATGGCAAGAAGGATATTACGGTAGGAAACTTCGGGATAAATCATCGGTACACTTGTTCAAGTAGGAGCCCATTGCAGCTTTATCTAAACGACTGGGATGACAATGGTAAATCGGACCCTATCATTTCTTACCATTATGAAGGAAAAGAATATATTCTTCCTAATCTGGAAGGTCTACTCAAGCAGTTGCCATATCTAAAGAAAAAGTTTACAGAAAATCGGCTGTATTCTGGAAAAGAAATCACTCATATTTTTCCACAGAAAGAACTTAATGAAGTAGCCAAGAAAAAAGTAGAGCTGCTCGAGAGCGGCACTTTCTTGCAGCATTCATCGTGGAAGTGGTGCCCTTTTCCATTGGAGGCTCAGTCGGGCCCTGTTTATGCAATTTCTGAACATGAAGTCGACGGAACTCTAGTAGCGGGAAACCTATATGAAGTAGACCCCTCCATCGGCAGACAAGATGCCTTATATCCTGTTGTCTTAAAATGGGATGAAAGAAAATGGGTGCTCAACGATATATGGGTCGAAGTGCAAGGAGCAGTGAGAGATATACAGGTATCAAGTACAGGGGATACCTGGATCGCTAGAAACCAGGACAGCATATTGGTCCTAAAATAAGAAGAAGCCGGTATAGAGATAACGGCTTCTGTCTTCAATTGGTTAAAAAGAACTAATAAGTTCGTTCTGCAATGTATCGAAAATTTTCATTTAATCAATTCATTCTGTAGGTTGATCTATGTTTTATATTTGCACTTCATGACAATACCTACCCACTGGGATCATATGTTTTTTATACTTATCGGGATAGTGATTCCGATCTTTTCAATCTATCGTGGAAAAGTAGATCCTTCAGCCATGGATATGCAGATTAAGGACAAGCCCAAGTTCTATTATGCTAATGCGGCTGTACTCTGGATAGGGGTTATCCTGGTCTTCTTGCTATGGGTTATCGCTGACAGGTCTTTTTCAGAAATGGGTTTTCAGAACCCACATATAGATATAGTTGTTGCAGGATTAACAGGGTTATTCGTTTTTACCTATGTGCTAGAAACCACAATCGAGATTCGAAAAGAAGGCTCAGCAGAAGAATTAATGGAGAGTGCTCCTTTTCTTCCGACAACAGGGAAGGAGTTTTTACACTTTTCATTTCTTGCCTTCAGTGCAGGGTTCTGTGAAGAGGTGGTTTATCGTGGATTTCTTGTTAATTACCTGATGTGGTTATGCGATGACCCAGTCATCGGAATTACCGTGGCGATCTGGTTGCCAGCCATCATCTTCGGGATGGTCCATATGTATCAGGGCTGGACTTCGGTTTTAAAAATATCCATTATGTCTCTGCTCTTCGGTGCAATTTTTATCTTTTCTCAATCTTTATTGATTGTAGTAATCCTTCATTTTCTGGTAGATCTTGTAGGTGGATTTCTAGCATGGAGGTTGAGTAAAAATTCCTAGCTTATAATTGGTATCCATTTATAGTAGGTGTTCTTTTGCACCAGTTAGAATTTTCGCTTTGCGCAAATGTTTTTATGCTTGATGATGGACTCTTCAGCCTGGATTGACTTAAGTTTTAAGAGTTTATCTAGTTCGTTAAAGAAGCTCGAACTAAACAGTTAAACTGACTTGAAAGCCATCTTCTATGCTTATGTCTAATGTTCCATTGATCCTATTGCTGCGCATCTTAATGTTGTCTAGACCGGTCCCTGAACGCTTAATCTGAGATTTTTTTATCGTTCCGTTGTCTCTGATTATAAGAGATAATCCTTCTTGTGGAGATCGCTTTAATTGTATATCGATAGAGTTTCCATTGCTATGCTTAAAGGCATTATTGACTGTTTCTTTAAAAATAAGGAAGACATTCTGTCTTATATCCGGTGGAAGGCTTTCACTTCTTTTCGATACTTGATGTCGGAATGCGATTTTAAATTTGTTTAATTGATTTAATTCTGAAAGGTGGTCTTGCATACGATCGACCAGGCTTTCCATATTGTCTTTTCTAGAATCAATGGCCCATACTGTATCTCTCATTCTACTCATTGCCTCTCTACTGAGGTTACTCAGATCCTCATACCATTCTATTTTTTCTTTAGGTGCATCCTGGCTTAATAATTCGGATTGCATAGCAACGGAAGACAGTATTGTTCCTACGTCATCATGTAAGTCACTGGAGATGCGTGTTCTTAATTTTTCGTAGCGTCTGATTTGATGTAATCGATATCGATACATTCCATACCCTATGCTAAACAATACTATTGTATAACCTAGGTAGGCCCACCATTTTTTATACCAAGCTTGATGAACATTTAATTTGACACGTAATGGTTCGTTTATCCATACTCCTTTTGATCTCGTTGCCCTTACATTGAGGTCATAAGTGCCTGGTTCAATTCCGAACAAGTTTATTTTATTGTTTTTTACACCTGTGGTCCACTGATCGATATATCCATCAATTTTATATGAATAGTAATGATCCTCAGCATCTGCCATATCCATCAATTGGACTTCCAGCTCAAGTTGTCGATCACTGTATAATAAATCGATTTCATTGAAATGTACATCTCTTAAATAG
>CAZFJO010000054.1:0-16395 GCA_964518915.1 uncultured Saprospiraceae bacterium | reverse complement strand
GTATTGAAGCTAAGTTCTTTCTCTACAAATAAAATAAATTATTTCGTATTAAAGAAATACATATCTATATGAGTTGTAGTTTTTACTTAACTCTTAACGAGATACTGGTCATAAGGCCAGTCATTCCTCAAATTAAACGGCTGTCTAGCTCCACCCACATAAGGAAAGGTAGCCTCAGATGAGATTCCAGTATAATGGTCCTGGTGTGAAAACTGAAAATATCTATAAAATGATTCAAGTATTGATAAGAATAAACAAGCCTTTTTATAGTAAGTAGCTTTTTAAATACCTTAGTTAATCAATCTAGCAACGCAACTTTCTCGATAATCTATAAAAAATAGAATAATGAGAAAAGGGGATGGTCGTAAGACCAATCCCCTCTCAGTAACATTTTAAATGCAATGTATTTTTTACTCTTGTATCAACTCGAAGTCTAACTTTCCAGTTACTTCCTTGTGTAGATTAAGTGTGGCAGAGTAAGTGCCGATTTCCTTTACGTCGTCAGGAATTTCAATTTTCTTTCTTTCAATTTCTATTTCTAGCTGTTCCTTTAAGGCCTGTGCTATCTGTACATTAGTAACTGATCCGAAAATTTTTCCTGAGACTCCTGCTTTTACGCCTACCTTGATGGTAACATCAGCAAGTTTCTTTACAAGTTCTTGATATTCTTCTTTTCTAGCCGCTTCTTTAGCTTCTACTTCAGCAAGAATCTTATCAAGTTTTTTCATGTTAGTAGGATTAGCGATTACGCCGAATCCTTGTGGGATAAGATAGTTTCTTCCGTAACCATTTTTTACGGAAACTACATCGTGCTTATATCCTAGCTTATCTATATCTTTTAATAATATGATATCCATTGTTTACAATTTAGAAAGTTAATTACTTCAGTAAGTCTGCTACATATGGAAGAAGAGCTAAGTGTCTTGCTCTTTTAATCGCAACTGCAACTTTCTTCTGATACTTAAGTGAGTTTCCAGTGATTCTTCTAGGAAGAATTTTTCCTTGCTGGTTGATAAACTGAAGCAAGAAATCAGGATCCTTATAATCTATGTGCTTGATACCGAACTTTCTGAATCGGCAATATTTTTTTCTTTTCTGTCCAAGTTTAGGATTACTCAGAAATTTTATATCATCTCTAGATGCCATGTTTTTCCTTTTTTAAGATTCTTAAATTATTCTTCTTCTGATGATGGTGCTGCTGCTTTAGGGGCTTCAGTTTTAGCTGGCTCTGCTTTAGGGGCAGGTGCTGCCGCTTTAGGCTCTTCAGCTTTAGCTGGTTCCTCTGCTCTAGGCTTGCCTATTAATCCGGCACGCTTGTCAGCATTGTACTTTACTCCATATCTGTCTAAGCGGATAGATAAGAACCTCATGATTCTTTCATCTCTCTTAAGAGCAAGCTCTAACTTAGGAATCGCTCCACCGTCTGTCGAGCTGAATTCAATAGAGTAATAAATTCCAGAAGATTTTCTGTTGATGGGATAAGCAAGTTGCTTAAGCCCCATGGCATCAGTATGTACTATGGATGCACCCTCGTTCGTAATGAGGTCCTGGTACGTCTGAGCTGTCGATTTAATTTCATCGCCTGACAGTACGGGATCGACGATGAAAGTCACTTCATAATTATTCATTGTAATTGAAGTAGTGTTTTAGTTTATAAAATAATTTTTCTAAAGGGGTGCAAAGATAGGGCTTTTCCTTGAAAATCAAAGGATAAGGGCTAGGTTATTGAAGAAGTTGTTGCACAACAAGCTAGGTCGGATGGCAAAATCATTAACCCTAATTCAATCTGGCCGTAAAAACGACATGCACATAGAACCTTTAAGGAGCATATCAGAAGTCCGTATTGCTTCTAACCAAGGCCACAGGCATGTCTTTATTGTAATTACCAGATATAGACGGAGATTGCTTATTGCCTGTGTAGGACTTGACGTTTTCTTTTATATATCCGAACAATTCTGCGATGGATACAATGCCATCCGTATTGCCGTCTGCCCAGCCATGGAGTCCTTTCAAAAGAAAATGACTAAACACTCCTTGACGTAAGCCTGCATATTCTAAGGATTGCTCTTCAGCTTTAGATGAAGTAAGTATGGCTGTACCCCCTTCCGTGTTGTTAATCTTAGTGTAGAAGTCCTTCAGAGAACTGCTATATGGCGCCCTTGAAGACGATAGACTCCCGGAGTAACATGCATCCGCAATGACCAATCGATGCTTAGCTTGAGATCTATCCAGCAGATCATATACCTCGCGGTGTGATAAACTATTGTTATACCCGTCGAAGTCAATAGGTAAGAATCGTCCTTGAAGTCCATGTCCTGAGTAATACATGATTACCACATCATCTTGATCAGCCTTATCGAATAAGTTTTTCATAGAAGCGCGGATGTTTTCCTTGGTTGCAACTTCATCGATAAGTAAGGATATATTCCCTTCTTTTACTGCCCCTCCTTCTGGGCTCTTGAGAAATGCATATAATCTATATGCGTCGTCATCTGTATATTTTAACGAAGGCATATGATTATAAGACGATATGCCTATAATAAGGGCATACATTTCTGTTTTCCCATCTGCCGCTTTGCTTTCGTTGCGCACAGGTTGAAGATCGAAATCTGGTTTGTTATACAATTGCCTTACCGGTTTTCCAGATGCCCAGAATGCGCTATATTTTCTACCACTAGCAAATGTCATTACCCCTTCTCCATCCGGACTGTGTTCCTTCCAGCCTCCTTGATATACGTCTCCATTAGCATAGAAGCAAGTTCCTATTCCTTCTGGGTTGCCATTTATGTGGTTGCCTATGAAGTAACTTCCGTCGCGATACGTATACTTGCCTTTCTCGTTGTGACAATATTCACTGTTGCAGTTCTTATCCTTGCCAGAAGATTCTGTTTTCCGCTTGTGGCTAACGGTTGTCGTTTCTTCCTTTTTAGTCCGCACTTTTTGTTTTTTACCTTGTGCGGTGGTATTCGTTCTTCGGATAAGTTTCCCTCCTCTCCACAGGCCTGCGTGAACTTCTCCTGATGGGTCTATGAAGGTTCCTTGGCCGTGTTCTTTTCCATTTTTAAATGAGCCATCATATGTAGCTCCACTCTTGTGGACTAGCCTACCTTTTCCGTCTGCCTTGTTGTTTTTCCAGGCACCGTTATATACCCGACCATTAGCGTAGGTAAGAATGCCTTTTCCTTGCAGTTTGTTTCTATAAAATTCTCCTTGATATAGGGATCCATCGCTGAAAGTGTACGCACCTTCACCGTGGCGTTTTCCTAGATCCCACATGCCTTCATAGTGGTCTCCACTTTTAAAGTCTATAATTCCGAATCCGTGCGGTTTTCCATTGACGAAGTCCCCTGTATATACACTGCCATCCTTATATTTATATTTTCCTTCTCCTAGCTTACAATTACCTGTAAGGCAATCAGCATATGAATGATGTGTAAGCGATAAAGTTAAAATAAAGAAAATCACCAAGCTCCTCATGGGCATTCAATTTGTGTCAAAGCATCGGTCTGGGAGGGATACATTGACTATTATAAAATCTATGGTGTAAAGATTTTCTTGCGCGTGAGTGGATTTGAGGGTGGATAATGGTTATATAACTGCAATCTTGTATGAGTTATTGTTACAATAGATGGCAAAGATCATTCCAAGCAAAATTTTCTGCTGTTTAGAGAAGTTATATAAATGAATATTACATTTGCATAATCATGCAACCTTAAATACCTTATCGTTATGAAAAATATACTTTTCTTCTCTGTTCTTCTACTATTCATTGCTTGTAAGCACAAGCCTACTGTTCCTGTACAAGAAGAAGGAGGCGCTGAAATATATGGTGCAGATTTAACCGATGCACCTGTCCAGAAAATAGCTGACGTATTATCGATGCTCGAAACCAACGAAGTCGTTGAGCCCGTAACAGTAGAAGCGACCGTTGAGTCTGTCTGTCAAGCTAAAGGGTGCTGGATGAACCTCTATGATGGTGGATCTGAAGATAAAATGTTTTTCGTAAAGTTTAAAGACTACGGATTCTTTATGCCGCTGGATATAGCAGGAAGAAAGGTCGTTGTACAAGGAAAAGCGTACAAAGAAATGACGAGCGTAGACGAATTGCGGCACTATGCTGAGGATGAAGGTAAAACCGAAGAAGAAATCGCAGCCATTACAGAACCCGTAGAAGAATACAAGTTCATGGCGACAGGCGTTCGCTTACTTCCTTAATTTATTGTTTTTCTTGAATTCTCTGACGCGCAGACTTAGCTTTCTGGTGTAAGCTATCCTTGTACCTGTCGGGTTTTATATCTAGACATTGTTCTAGATAGTCTAGTGCTTGCTTGCTTTTTCCTTGCTCTTCTAAAATGAGTGCTACCTGCAAGGCCGCGTTACATCGCATGTATGATTTCTCTGGTTTTCCCTGGATAGATTTAGCGAAATATTCAATGGCTTCTGGGTAATTTTTCAGCATCTGGGTAATGCGTCCCATTCTATAGTTGTATTCCAGTTTCTGGTTTTCGTTCTGAAAAATATACGCTTTTCTCACTAGGAAATCATACGCTTTCCGATAGTATGCCCCGTCGAATAATAGCCTAGCTCTAAGTAAATCTGGATGCGGTATATTGTTTTCCTTTGCTTCTTTTTTAGCTTGCTTGTCTTCATCAACTAGGTCAGATCCTACCTCGCCTAGAATCCGCATATGCTTTTTATATTTAGCAAGATCGTCCTCTATGATCAAGGCATGCCACGCCAGTTTCTGATGTGCTTCTTTAATAAAATGTTCTCCTTTGAAATTATCTAAATACCTCTGTATGTGTATGTCTGCATCCGCATCATTGCGGTACAGTTTAAACTTCCCTAATAGAAAATCTAAGTAATAAAACGGAATCTGATTTTCATTTTGAGGACGATTCTCAAGCAATTTAATGGCCTGGTCGTTGTAACCATTTTTCTGAGCCAAGTTAGCAACAATAAAAGTCACAAGCGGGTTGTTTTCTTTTTCTAGGTACCGCTTACGCAAATGTTCCCATGCTTTACTTTTCTGGTTGTTCTGGTAATGAAGAATATAGGCGAATATAATGTGGGCTTCATCTCCGAAGAGGGTCTTATTCTTGTCTTCTTGCTCTACCAGTGTTCTAATTTCTCTAGTCCCTTCTGTTATGGATCCATTGATATTAAAGATCGTTCTTACAAGTCCAGGAACGTTTTTAGCTAAGACGTGAATCACGCTTAAACTCTTATAATTTAGCAAAAATTCAGGGTATAACTTGGTGTTTTTCTCTAGCAGGCTGTACGCAGAATATACTTCTCTAGCTGCGTTAAATCGCTCATTAAATTTCAACCGGACCAGCGCCCATTGCAATTTAATTTCTGCCTGTGAAAATCGGTAGTAAGGGCTTAGTTTGTCGGAGTTTTCGATTTTCTTTAATCGATAATCTTTGTTCTTTTTTAATCGATCGAAAACAGCCTTTTCTTCGGTCACGAAAACTGTAAAGAAGTCGATGTAATTTTCAATGTGATAGACCAGCGCATTATCTGGTTCGTCTTTTTTTATTTCGTCGATTTTCAGCTGCGCTTCTTCTAGACGAAGATTAACTGCAAGTTCATACACTTCCTCTAACTCGGGTGTTATTTTAAAATACCCTTGCGCATATATAGAAGACACAGAAAGCATCAACCCTATCCATAAAACAACAATTCTGTATTTTCTATGCATATATATAAGTACAATAAAAAAGCCTTGTAAGGGAGTTCATTACAAGGCTTTTATCACATATTTTTAACGCTTAAGCGAAGGTTACTTTACTTTAACCATACTAGCTAATTCGTCATCGACAAGCACCCTTCCACAATGTTCGCAAGCGATGATGTTCTTATGTGTGCCTATGTCTATCTGCTTCTGAGCAGGAATAAGGTTAAAACAACCTCCACATGCACCTCTCGCTACTACAGCGACAGCAATTCCATTTCTATAGGTTCTGCGTATCTTGCCATAAGACATAAGCAATCTATCTTCTATGCCTTTTTTAGCTTTTTCAGAAGACTTCTTAAGTTTCTCTTCTTCTTTTTCAGTCTTCGCGATGATATCAGTCAGCTCAACTTTTTTAGTATCTAGGTCTGATTTTCTGCTATCCAGTTTTTCTGTAGCTACAGCTAGAACTTCATTCTTGTTCTCTAGTATACCCTTCGTCTCTTTCGTCTTTTTCTCAGAAAGCTGGATTTCTAGGTTCTGCATCTCGATTTCCTTGGTAAGGGCATCGTATTCTCTATTGTTCTTGACATTATCGAGTTGTTTTTCATACTTTTCGATAAGCGCCTGAGCTTCCTTAATATTAGTCTCGTGATTTACCACTTCGGTATTTAAGTCAGAGATAGAAGCATTTATTTTATTGATCCTTGTTTCTAGGCCGATAATTTCATCTTCTAAATCGTTTACCTCCATAGGCAATTCTCCCTTCAAGACCTCTATTTCATCTATTTTAGAGTCTATCGATTGAAGTAAAAATAATTGCTTCAGTTTTTCCTGTACTGTTAATTCTTTTGCCGCCATAGCTATAGATATTTTACTGGGTTAGTACTCAGTTCTGTATAATGGGACGCAAAGGTACTAAATTTCTGTGTTAATAGGTTATGAATCAACGGTATTGTAAACTGCTCGCTTTCATAGTGTCCTATATCGGCAATGATGATTTCTCCATTGGCCTCGAAGTATTCATGATACTTGTAATCTGACGTAATAAAAATATCTGCCCCAGATGATTTAGCTGCCTCTAATAAAAAGGAACCGCTTCCGCCACAGACCGCCACAGTACGTATGTCTTTTTTAACTAGATCAGTATACTTAACTACCGAGGTCTGCATGGTTTTTTTCAGAAATTTTAGGAATTCCATCGTAGGCATAGGACTTTTCAATTTTCCTATACACCCAGAGCCTACTGTGGAATTAATTTCTTCGTTTTCCTTCGGCATAAGGGGGGATATTGCCTGTAATTCCAGCTTACTGGCAATCATGCCATTTACACCCTTTTCTAGCACATTATCAAGATTGGTATGGATAGCCAGTAATGCGACATCGTTTTTAATCGCGGAAATAACCGCTCTTT
The DNA here is from genome assembly GCA_964518915.1 of uncultured Saprospiraceae bacterium. Classification (GTDB taxonomy): domain Bacteria; phylum Bacteroidota; class Bacteroidia; order Chitinophagales; family Saprospiraceae; genus JABDLO01. The sequence goes on along the minus strand of CAZFJO010000054.1, from coordinate 9,304 downwards.
CTACATAATGTGCGCCAGTCAGACGCTTGATACCACTAAATACGATCGGGTGGTGACTGATTACAAGATTGCAGTTTTTAGCAGCAGCTTCTAGAATTACCTCTTCTGTAGCATCTAGCGACACCATTACTCCTCTGACGACAGATTGAGGGTTTCCTACAATCAGTCCAGAATTATCATATGGTTCTTGTAGATTAAACGGAGCTATACTATGAAAGTAAGCGATAACATCTTTTATGGTTGTTTCCGGCATCCGTTGTGTTTTTATATAGGGCTTGAAGCCCTTATTTTTTCAATCGCTGCGCTCGTAGAATATCCATCAACTAGTGATAAAGCCATGACTTCTCCTCCGTTTTCAACGACATGCTTGCTTCCTACAATTTTAGATACAGCATAGTCCCCTCCTTTTACAAGAACATCAGGGGTGATTTTTTTTATCATTTTCAGGGGTGTTTCTTCTGAAAACAAGATCACCATATTTACTACCTTAAGCGCTGCAAGAACCCCTGCTCGTGATGCTTCATTATGGATGGGTCGGTTATCTCCTTTTAATTTCTGGACAGACTTATCCATATTAAGTCCTACGATTAGCTTATCTCCACAAGAAGCTGCTTCCTCAAGATAGACAATGTGTCCTAGGTGAAGGATGTCGAAGCACCCATTGGTAAATACCACTTCGCATCCAGATTGTTTCCAGACATCTATGTGATGGAGTGCGTCATCTACATGCGCATAAATCTTATTTTTTAATTCTGACATTCTTATTTATATATGATAACAAAATGAATGCCAGCACTCCAAATAGTACATTGCAGAAAAGCTGAACAGAGAAAAATATGATGTTAGCGAAGGTAAATGCTTCTATGGAGTTAATCCCGTATAAGATTAAACCACTTGAAACCAGATAGTGATACGTACCCATTCCTCCAGGTGATGGGAAAACGATTCCTAGTGTCCCAAAAACAAAGACAACCAACCCAGCTACTGGACCTAAATGAGCGGTAGGGCCATAGGCGTAGAAAGCGATGTAGGTCATCAGATAATACATCAACCATATTACGATAGAATGGAATAAAAACCATGCTGGTTGTCTGAGCCTAAATACGCTTTTTATCCCTTCGAGAAAACCTACTAAGATATTATACACCTTCTTGCCTAAGGAAGAATTGAGAATTTTATGCCTGAAGTAATATAGCCCACCACATACGGCTATCATCCCTGCTATTACACTAACCCATAGCCCTTTACTCTGCAATAAGCCGCCGAATTTTTCTTCTAGGTTTAAGTGGGTATCGAGTAGTTCTTTCATATCAGAAAAAGCAACTAAAAAGGTAATGCCTATAACGACTAATAGGCTGATTACATCAATTATGCGATCTACTACTATGGTTCCCATAACTTTTTCAGCTGGAAATCCTTCATACTTAGACAGAACTCCTGCTCTGACGAACTCGCCTGATCTCGGCACTCCGAGGTTTACAAGATATCCTATCATAACAGAACCTATCGCATTATGGAATCGTGGTTTACCGGTTACTGGTTCAAGCAACATCTGCCAGCGGATGGCACGACTTACGTTGCTTACCATAAAAAGGAAGAGGATTATGGCGATAATGCCCCAGTTAGCCCCTTTAAAATCTCCCCATATTTTCTCGACAAGAGAACAATTTTCTTCAGAAATCCCATCAAGCGCACATTGTTCTTGATAAGCAATACTCTGGTTGTTGAAAATTAAGTACAGGATTACAGCACCTATAACGAAAAAAACGGCTGTTTTAATCACATCTTTCATGCGCAAGGTTGCTTAACAGATGATGATTCTGGTTGAATTAAAATGAAAGTCTCGGAGAAGATACGCTGCATAGATCCTATAATACTTACTGATAAGGTGTGAATATAAGAATATGCTAGATTCTTAGTGCTTAAGCCCTATTAACCGACTTTGTTATTCTCATCTGGAAAAACGGTGACCGCTGTGTAGTCTTTCGCTTCTTCAGGTGTCATCATAGCATAACATATGATAATAACGATGTCTCCTACTTCTGCTTTTCTGGCAGCTGCACCATTAAGACAGACAACACCAGAGCCTCTTTCTCCCTTTATGACGTAGGTTTCTAATCGTTCTCCATTGTTGTTGTTAACGATCTGAACTTTTTCTCCTTCTAGAAGATTAGCGGCATCCATGAGGTCTTCATCGATGGTAATCGAGCCTACGTAATTGAGGTTAGCCTCTGTAATTGTAGCTCTGTGAATCTTAGATTTGTGGATGTATAGTAGCATAGCGACGCAAAAGTAATATTAAATACCATATCTATAATGTTCGGAGCAATCTTTTGGTTCCTAAGAAGTGTAATTCCCGAGACCTAATTGTATTCTCTGGTAATTCATCTTCCTAAATCAGGCAACAATAAAATTAAAAGACTGTTGATGATTTCTATATTTGTTTTTAGCATAAAATTTGCATTCCATATACACTAAAAAGAACGTTAATGAAATTCGGAACTAAAGTAATACATGCAGGGATAGAGCCAGACAGCAGTAGTGGTGCAATTATGACACCTATATTCCAGACATCAACCTATGTCCAGGATAGTCCTGGTGTACACAAGGGGTATGAATATGCCCGTACACAGAACCCTACCCGAGGTGCCCTTGAGGCCAATCTTGCTTCACTTGAGAATGGAGCAGATGCGATCTGCTATGCCAGCGGACTTGCGGCGATGGATGCTGTTCTTAAACTCTTGTCACCAGGTGACGAGGTGATTTCTACTAACGATCTCTACGGTGGATCCTATCGTCTAATGACTAAGGTGTATGGAAAATATGGGATAAAATTTAAGTTTATCGGGCTAGAATCGGCGGCATCGATAGAAGAGCATATTACGGATAAGACTAAGTTAATCTGGTTAGAAACGCCTACTAATCCGATGCTCAACATTGTAGACATACAAGACGTAGTCTCCAGGGTACCAGATCGCATAACCGTGTGTGTAGACAACACTTTCGCTTCGCCATACCTTCAGAATCCGCTAGATTTAGGAGCAGACTTAGTTCTACATTCAGCAACCAAGTATCTAGGTGGCCACAGTGATGTGATACATGGTGTCGTAATTGCTAAGGAACAGAAGATAGCGGATCAATTGCGTTTCTTACAGAATGCTGCAGGTGCAGTTCCTGGTCCTCAAGATTGTTTCCTTATATTAAGAGGTATAAAAACCTTACACTTGAGGGTGCAACGTTCTTGCGAAAATGCAAGAAAAATTGCGGAATACCTTAATGACCATTCTGCCATAAGCAAAGTCTATTATCCAGGATTTTCCAATCATCCTAACCACGATATTGCTGCTAAACAGATGAAGGATTTCGGTGGGATGGTATCGTTCGACCTAAATAATAATTCTCAAGAAAACGCATATACGCTACTAAGCAACACTCACCTGTTCTCGCTGGCAGAATCTCTAGGAGGAGTAGAGTCTCTTATCGGTCATCCAGCAAGTATGACTCACGCATCTATACCTCGTGATGAGCGATTAAAAGTCGGCCTTACAGATTCACTTATACGATTAAGTGTAGGCGTAGAGGATGCAGATGATCTTATTGCGGATCTTGATAAAGCCATACATAAAATAGGACATTGATCCGTGGCCAAAGAAAAAAAATACCTCTCTATGAAGGCATGGTCTGACGAGGACCAGCCTAGGGAAAAACTTATTGCTCAAGGAAGAAAAGCACTGTCTACGGCAGAGCTTATGGCGATCCTAATCGGATCAGGAAGCAAGGGGGAGTCTGCGCTCGCTCTATGTCAGAGACTCCTTAATGACCATAATCAATCCCTAAACCAAGTTGCCAAACTCAATGTAGATGAGCTTATGTCTTACAAGGGTATAGGCGAGGCTAAAGCAATATCGATCATTGCTGCACTTGAATTGTCTTCTCGTAGAAAATCAGATGAAACTAAGGTAGATGCGATTACAAGCAGCGCAGACGCTTACAACCATGTACGACCCATTCTTGAAGATCTAGTTATAGAGGAATTCTGGGTCCTTCTTCTGAATCGACGCAATAAGGTTATACGCAACGTACTTATAAGCAAGGGAGGTGTTTCTTCTACCGTCGTAGACGTCCGACTTATTTTAAAACCCGCCATTGAATCCTTGTCTTCTGGTATTATACTTGTACACAACCATCCTTCAGGTTCTCTAACCCCCAGTTCTGAAGACAAGAAGATTACGAAAAAAATATGGGATGCTTGTTGCACGTTTAATATCTCCTTACTAGACCACTTAATCGTCTCTGATTCAGGATACTTCTCCTTCATGGATGAAGGCTTGCTATCTTAATCTGTATGTAAAAATTGCGTTAAAGGTGGACGATGTCTGGATCAACTGAGTTTCTCAGGTATCTTTGCCGTTTAATACTGACAACATACTTTCTGTTTAAGGGTATTTATGACACTATATGAGTGGTAAGAAAGCATTAGATTTAAGTTTACTAGGTAGGGTACTCGCTATCGCAAGACCCTTTAAGGGTGTGTTTATCACATCCATTACCCTTGCCATATTACTTGCGCCTATTTCTACTGTCCGCCCTTATATTATATCAAGAATGGTGGATGACCATATCGTTGTCGGCGATATAGAAGGTCTTAAGTTTCTGGCTATCCTCTTTATTGTCGTTGTTTTAATTAATGTCTGTATGCGGTATTATTTCATTTATATCTCTGCTTACTTGGGACAGCTTGTTATAAAAACCATGAGGATGCGGGTTTTCAACCATGTGGTGAAAATGAAGCTCAGCTTCCTAGATAAAACGCCCATAGGTACTTCTACTACAAGAACCATTAATGACATAGAGTCCATCAACAACGTATTTACCCAAGGAGTAATAACAATGCTTGCTGACATCCTTACCATCTTCGCCGTGATAGGGGTTATGTTTTATACCAGCTGGCGCCTTACTTTAATAAGCTTGGCTACCTTACCTTTCCTGATTATTGCCAGCTATATATTCAAGGAAAAAGTGAAAGAATCGTTCCAGCGAGTCAGAACCAAAGTATCTACAATGAATGCCTTCCTGCAAGAAAGAATATCAGGGATGCCTATCGTCCAGATATTTAACGCTGAGGAAAAAGAAATGGAAAAATTCAAGAAGATCAACGGTGATTACAAGCAAGCGTATCTAGATTCTATCTTCTATTATGCCGTGTTTTTTCCGGTTGTAGAATTAATATCATCTGTCACACTAGCCCTGATGGTATGGATAGGTGCTCGGGGATACTTCGACGATACGGTGTCACTAGGCGCATTGATCGCCTTCCCTATTTTCATCAATCTTCTCTTCCGACCCATCCGTCTCGTTGCGGATAAGTTTAACACCCTACAGATGGGACTAGTCGCTGCAGAACGGGTGTTTAACTTAATAGATAATGAAGATAAAATCAGAAACAATGGTACTGTTGCATCAGAGAAGTTAATAGGAGATATTGTATTTAAAGATGTGTCCTTTTCCTATGAAAAAGACAACCCTGTCTTGAAGAAAATATCGTTTACGGTAAAGGATGGTGACACGCTCGGCATTGTAGGAAGTACGGGATCTGGGAAAACCACCATCATCAACTTGCTCAACCGCTTCTACGAAGTTACAGATGGGACCATATGCATAGATAATGTAGACATTAAAAAATACGAGTTAGACTTTCTGAGAAAAAGGATCTCTCTCGTATTGCAAGATGTGTTCTTATTCGACGGGACGGTTGCTGATAATATAAGACTTATGGATCCGTCTATAACACTTGAAAGGATAAAATCATCCGCTGCAATCCTTGGTGCGGATAAGTTTATTAACAATCTGCCTGATGGGTACAATTATCACATAACAGAAAGGGGTGGAAATCTATCAGTCGGACAGAGACAATTAATCTCATTTGTCAGGGCTTTGGTTTTTGATCCAGATATTCTGATATTAGATGAAGCAACTTCGTCGATAGATACAGAAACAGAAGCCATTATACAATATGCTATTGAGAAGTTGATAGAAAAAAGGACCAGTATAATTATTGCACATAGGCTATCGACGATCAGACATTCTGATAATATCTTAGTCTTAGATAAGGGCCACCTGGTCGAACTAGGCCCACATGAAGAACTATTGAATATTGAAAATGGTTTATATAAAGAGTTGCACGATATGCAGTTCGTAGAATCATAATATAATGACGATAAAAAGTGAATTTAAAATAGGAGGTAACGGGCAGAAAAGTCCATTTGGGGGTATCGGCGCTCTGCTGATCTTAGTCATTCTGTTCGTGTCTATGTACTTCATAGCTAAAGGGGTTTTTACCATACTTTCTTGGGTTGCGCCAGTCCTGCTTATATTGTCGCTAATCATTGATTATCGAGCTGCACTTGGCTATGTTAAATTTCTATGGAAAAACATTACAACAAGGCCTCTTATCGGAATCATTGCTACACTTCTCACTATAATCGGTTATCCGGTAGCTGCTGGTTTTATTTTCTTTAAGGCAATCCTAAACCGAAAATTAGGGAGCATTAAAAAAGCATATGAGAAGAAAGAAGAAGAATTCACAGAATATGAAGAAGTAAAAGAAGAAGAAGATTTTCTAGAATTACCAGAATTAGAAAAACCCACATCCACAACTTCCAGATCTGACAGCAACGAATACGACGATCTCTTTACTTAAGAACAGCATTTTCGTAGCTTGCTTAGGAAATATCTTTTTGCCAGTGAGCGTAATCTTTTTTATAATCTGCTTAATCCTTATTCTAGGCTATGTCTACCTCATCGTCCATATCTATGATGGATGGGATAAAATAGAAGAGTGGGAATTAAAAAACCACACGTCCTCTTCTACTCCTACGATAATTGTTCCTGCAAGAAATGAGGAAGAGAATATCGCCGCTTGCGTAGAAAGTATATCAGCGAGTTTACGAAAAAACGGACCTGGAGGAGAACTCCTAGTAGTCAACGATCATTCTGAGGATGAGACCGAAAATAAAGCTAGAAATGCTGGTGCTAAAATTATTACTCTTTGGCATACTCAGGGCAAAAAAGAAGCACTCGAACTAGCCGTCTCATCCGCAACACATGAAATTATTATATGCACCGATGCAGATAGTACAGTTTCAGAAAGCTGGGTTAAAACAATGGTTTCTAAACATGAAATAGACACCTCTAGTTTTATTGCTGGACCTCTTCTAAGTAAATATAATGACGATCGGTTATCCGCATTTCAATCTCTAGACGCACTCATGATGGTTGCCACAACAGCTAATGGAATCTTGAGAAAATCATACTTTCTTGCCAATGGTGCCAACATGAGTTTTACTAAAGAAGCTTATAATAGGGTAGGGGGAATGAAGACACACGACAAGCTGGCCTCTGGGGATGATGTGTTTCTGATTCAATCAATAGCCATAGACAATACAGATAGTGTTCATTATATCAAGAGTCCCCATGCAACCGTCTGGACAGAACCTGTCCGATCATGGGGTGCGATGTGGCAACAGAGAAAAAGGTGGTCTACGAAAACCAGACATTATCCCCATTTCAGTCCGATTAAAATTCAAGCGTATGTTTTCTTAATTCACTTCATCATTATTCTAGGTATCGTCCTGATACCGTTTACAGGAGGGCTGAGTTTTTTCTCAAGTGTGTTTATGTTGTTTATTAAATGGATAATGGACTACTTGCTGTTGTCTAGAATTGCCAGATATTTCGATCAGTCAGAACCCTTGAAGTATTTCTTTTCTTGCAGCTTGATTTACTTTTTCTATATCTTCCTTATGGCTTTCTGGGCCCTCAGAGGAGGCTCTTACACATGGAAAGGCAGAAATACGAAATAACGTGAAGCTAGAACATCGATCAAGAAACATAAAAGAGTGGGCCATGCAGCTGGGTTTTTCTTCCGTCGGAATTGCCAAGGCTGAGTTCATGGAACCGGAGGCTAGAAGGCTAGAAGCATGGTTAGAACAAGGCAATCACGGTACCATGGCTTATATGGAAAACCACTTCGAGTTAAGAACCGATCCGCGGAAACTCGTCCCAGGAGCACAATCTGTAATCTCGCTGAGCTACAACTATTATACAGACAAGAAACAAGTGCCCGATGCTCCTAAGATTTCTCAGTATGCTTACGGTAGGGATTATCACAAGGTTGTTAAAAAGAAACTCAAGCAACTTCTCATAAAGATCAACGATGAAATCGGAGAAGTGTCTGGTCGCGCCTTCGTTGATTCGGCTCCTGTTTTAGAAAGAGACTGGGCTAGAAGGTCAGGTGTCGGATGGGTCGGAAAACACACCTTGTTAATCAATCCTAAAATGGGTTCGTTTTTTTTTCTGGCAGAGGTTATCATCGATCTACCGTTGCAAGCTGATACTCCTATTAAAGATCATTGTGGTACTTGTACTCGATGTATAGATGCTTGCCCTACCGATGCCATCTCAGAAGATGGTTACGTTATGGACGGCAGTAAGTGTATCTCTTATTTAACCATTGAATTGAAAGAGTCGATACCAGAAGAATTCCGTGGAAAGATGGCCGATTATATGTACGGTTGTGATATCTGTCAGGATGTCTGCCCGTGGAATAGGTTTAGTAAGCGACACGATGAGCCAGATTTCGAACCCTCACCAGCACTTATGGAAAATAGTAGAAAGGAATGGGAAGAGATAACAGCGGAGGTATTCGAAAATTTATTTCGAGGAAGCGCAGTTAAAAGAACGAAGTACACTGGTTTAAAAAGAAACATTGTTTTTCTCAAGAAAGGGTAGTCCCTTACGGCAAATGTATGTTGTTACCATTTTAGCTATCAACGGTAATAAAATAACTTTTTCGTTGGTTGGAAAACAATAACTATAAAAAAGTATATACGAGAACACAATACAGATTACCTTTATGCTTTGTTAATCCATAACGCCCACAGAGGCACATGAGCGATCAGATAAAACACGAGTGCGGCTTAGCACTCATCCGGTTATTAAAACCTCTCGAATACTATCATAAAAAATATGGTACAGCCCTCTATGGGATCAATAAGCTTCAGCTCCTACTTCAGAAGCAGCGTAACCGTGGTCAAGACGGTGCTGGCGTTGCAACTATAAAACTAGATATGCAGCCTGGGCATCGGTACATCAGCCGGAAGCGCAGCAATAGTTCTCAGTACTTGAAAGATGTTTTTCAAGGTGTCTTCAGCCACTTCGATGGATTGTCTGAAGAACAGATGAATGATCCAGCATGGTTGAAACAAAACAAGCCTTACACCGGTGAACTATTGATGGGACACCT
>CAZFJO010000053.1:2011-16398 GCA_964518915.1 uncultured Saprospiraceae bacterium | reverse complement strand
GCTTTTCTCAAGCACAAGCTACTGGTCCTAATTTATTGACCAATGGTGATTTTGAGGAAGGATTTGGAGGCGTAACGCCACCTCCTGGAGCCGGAGGATGGATAGCTGTAGAAGGTCCTAATTTTTTTGTTGAAAGCTTAGGGAATTTTAATACACCCGCTGCGGATGCAGATCATGGATCTTTTGCTTTAAAATTATTCGGTTCTTTTTTCGGAGTTTTTAATCAGGTCATCGCCTTTCAGGATATGATCCCTGCTACTCCTGGAGACCTATATGAAGCATGTGTGGAAGCTCAGACCTTATCTGCTGATATGATCATGGGATCCAACCAAGGATTCGTCAGATTGGTGTTTTTCGATGCCATGGGTAATGAGATTTCTGGATTTAATTCTCCTACGCTTACAGCAGCAAGCCCTGCTGATGAATGGATTGATCTATGTGTAAGTGAAATTGCTCCAGTTGGGGCCGCAACTGCGGGGATATTTGTCTTTTTTCAGCAGTTAGATGGTGTTTCTCCAGGATCTATATTCTATGATAATGCTTCCTTATGTGCTACACCGGCTGCCGCCATCCCTACACTCGAAACATGGGGATTAATCATCCTAGGACTAGGATTGAGCATTGTCGGAATTGTATACTTGGCTCAGAGAAAATCAGCGATCCAGGTAGGATAGATTTTCAATTACAGTTTTAAAAATTATCTAGCGAGAAAGGTTTTAATCAGACCCTTCAACCAGCAATCGTCTGCATACTTCATGGCTTAACGATACATCTATGTACTTTCCGTAGCTGACCAGCATGGTTTTGTCAAAGGCCTCAACTTTCTTGATGGTGAAGGTGGTACCCAATTGGATGCCCTTATCATTCAATAATGTAAGTAAAGAAACAGAACTGTCGCCAACAGCTCTGAGGGTGACTTTATCCCCGGCATTATAGACTGACATCAACTGGAAATGTTTGCGATTAAAATTTCCATCCTTGTCAGGAATCGGTGAACCATGAGGATCAGAAGTAGGGTAGCCTAAGATTTCATCCATTCTGTCGAATAGACCTTCTGTCTTCAGATGTTCCATCTCTTCTGCAATCTGATGGACTTCTTCCCACCCGAAACCCATAATCTGTACCAAAAACATCTCTGTAAGGCGGTGCTTGCGAATGATAAGGGCAGCCATGAGTTTTCCCTTCTTCGTCAATTTTATGGGCTTGTATTTTTCGTATTCTATCCAGCCATTGAGTGTCAGTTTCTTGATCATATTATTGACCGTGGGCTTGCTGACTTTCATCTCTTGGCCGAGCTCCGTAATGGTTGCCTTCTCTTTCCGTTCTTCTAGAAAGTATATGGCCTTTAAGTAATTCTCCTTGGTCTGTGTAGGCATGAAAAGAAAAATATTTACTCAAATATAGAATTATGTGGCGATTAATTTGTTAGACAGTATATAACAATATAATTTAGCGCTTTGAAATTAATGAAGAAGATGGGATACATGAGAATCATGTTGGTTTTATTATTATCGGCTATTTTTAGCCATATCTATAGCCAATCCATAACGGGTACGGTAAGAACGGAGACAAGCATACTGCCGTATGCATCCATAATCCTCGATGGAAACAAGACGGCCGTTGCATCTGAGGAAGGAACATTTGGCTTCGACCTGGTTGCGCCTGGACATCATACCTTGAGCATCAGTTATCTGGGATACAAGGAATGGTCAACAACCGTAAAGATAAAAGAAGGGGACGAAGCTATCGTTCTTGACTGCGTGCTTGAAGAAAGTCTGATGACCTTCGATGAAATTGTTGTGACAGGATCTAAAACCTTTAAGCGTCAGACCAACTCTGCGGTTATCGTTAATGTAGTTGATAGTAAAACCCTAGATAATGTACAAGCATGTAACCTATCTGAGGGATTGAAATTTCAACCCGGCCTCAGAGTGGAGACGGATTGCCAGACGTGCAATTATACCCAATTAAGGATGAACGGACTTGCTGGCGGATATTCTCAGATATTGATCAACGGAAGACCTATATTCTCTCCGCTCACTGGACTGTATGGTCTGGAACAGATACCTGTCAATATGATAGACAAGATTGAAGTAATCAGAGGTGGAGGATCTTCCTTGTATGGTTCTAGTGCTATAGGAGGAACGGTAAATGTATTCACTAAAATACCCAATAAAAATCAGGTGTCGATCAATACTTCTTATCAGAATATAGCAGGAAGTGCCAGCGATTATATGACCAGTGGGAATGCAACGCTGGTTCACCCCAGTAAGAAAAGTGGACTGACGCTTTTTCTCAATAATCGACAGAGAGAAGCATACGATCACAATGGAGATAACTTTTCAGAAATTCCAGAAATAGAAAATTTTTCTGTTGGATTGGGTGCCTTTTATTTGCCAGCGAGCAACCAGAAAATAGAAGTGAATCTTTCTAAACTTAACGAATATAGATACGGCGGCGAACTGGTGGACAAGCCTGCGCACGAAGCCTTGCAATCGGAAGAAAGGACACACGATGTGTGGATGGGAAGCATAGATTACCAGATCAATATGGACGCTATTCCCGCTTCGATTATATCTTATCTTGCGTGGCAGAATACAGTAAGAGATCACTACACTGGTATTGTTCCTGATGAAGAAGATGTAGAGGCTTTTAATACGCATATTGAAAATCCTCCCTATGGCGATTCAGAAACGACAACTATACAAGCGGGGTTCCAACTAAATTACGAGACTGTTGACTTTCTAGGTGGGTCTAATGTATTTACCCTAGGCACGGAATGGCTCTTGGATGACACCTATGATGAAATTCCAGCTTACAATTACTTGGTTGATCAGGAGACGAGAGACCTAGGTGTGTTTCTCCAGAGTGATTGGGAGATTGTGCCAGCCCTTACTTTACTATCAGGTATCAGAATGGACAAGCACAATCTTGTAGATAGACTGCTTACATCCCCGCGTCTTTCTTTACTGTATAAATACGGAGAGAATACACAGATTCGAGCAAGTTATGGTTCTGGATTTCGAGCACCGCAAGCATTCGATACGGACTTGCATATTGCCTTTTCAGGAGGAGGAATATCTAGGGTTGTCTTATCAGATGATTTAAAAGAAGAAACTTCCAGAAGTTACAGCGTATCGCTCAATTACGATAAGCCATCAGAGCACTGGGTCGCAGGATTTACAGTAGAGGGATTTTACACTAAACTGGACGATGCATTTGCCCTGATACCCATCGGTGAAGATGCTTTCGGAGAAGTGTTTGAAAAAAGAAACGACCAGGGAGCGACAGTACAGGGAATGACGCTTGAATTGAGAGGGAATTACAATAGGAAGATTCAACTAGAAGGTGGACTGACCATACAATCAAGTAGATTCGAAAATGCGGTTGCATACATCGATGAAGTACCCGGAGTGGAACGGTTTATCCGAACGCCCAATGTGTATGGTTTCGCCAATCTTACGTTCACACCGACGGATAGATTCAACGCCAATCTAAATTATGTGTATACAGGAAGCATGCTGGTTCCTCACTTCGCAGGAGCGCCGAATCAGTTAATTGATGAAATTATAGAGTCGCCTACTTTTTCAGAGTTGAGTTCTAAAATAGGGTATGTTATTCCCTTGAATGATGCCCACTCCATTGAGATCTATGGAGGCGTAAAGAATATGCTCAATGGTTATCAGGAAACTTTCGATGTAGGGAAGAATAGGGATAGCAATTTCGTCTATGGTCCGGGTATGCCGAGAACATACTTCGTAGGTGTGAAGTGGGGGCTGAATTGACCTGAATTCCAGTTGATAATAACTTGGTTACGTAGAAAGTCAAAAAGGTAAAACATCAGGTTCAAGAGCATGCAAATCTCGATCAATCATCCAATAGACTCCTAGAGGGTGCCTTCGCTTACTTGAAGTCTCAACTTCCATTTCCAATCAAGAAGTAAGAATGTAATGAGAGAAGGAGCAGCTCAAGTTTTCTTCTGAACAAGTAAAAACCGTAATGATTAAGACACTTTTTAGGGCAGTTTCGTTAAATTCTACCTAAATATGGTACATCTGAGAATCTTTAGCCCCATATTTGTATTATTGATATAAGAACACAATAGTTATACTATGTCTATAAGAATGATGAAATCAAGCCTGTTTACTTTATTGTTAATGCTGACAATATCAGCTGTAAGCGCACAAGAATATAAGGCGACTACAGAGGGATGGTTGGTAAACCTAGAAGAGGCTGCTAAAATATCTCAAGAAACGGGTAAGCCTATCATGGCTAACTTTACTGGAAGTGACTGGTGTGGATGGTGTAAGCGATTAAAGAAAAATGTATTCGTAGAACCTGCTTTTAAGAAGTGGGCTGAGGATAATGTTGTATTATTAGAACTGGATTACCCGAGAAGAACCAAACTTCCTGAGGAATTCAAAAGGCAGAATGCTGGGCTTCAGCAAGCTTTTCAAGTGAGAGGATATCCTACAGTATGGGTGTTCAATATCTCTAAGAATGAGACTTCTGGAAAATTTGAATTGGCACCGCTTGGTAAAACGGGTTATGCTAAGACCGTAGATCAATTTACAAGTACGATAGATCAGATGATCGATAAGGTAGCTGTAAGTAACTAATCTAGCAAGTACTTATGGATTTCAGAACATTCGGTATAGCGGCTGATATTATATCAGCTCCACCTCTATTCTCTGAAATTTCTTTTCCTATAACAGTAGCAGAATTAAGAAGATATCTATCTAAGACTTATCCTCCTTTAAATGAGATTAGTCACTACATGGTAGCTGTCAATCAAGCGTACGCCTCTGACGAAGACATAATCAACCTTCAGGACGAGATTGCTATTATTCCTCCCGTAAGTGGTGGATAAGTTAATCGATATATTGGTTTCTGAAACTCCCTTATCTATAGACCAGTGTTATGGTTTTATTCTAGATGAGCAAGGTGGAGGCAATTGCCTGTTCGTAGGAACGACACGGAACAAGAATAAAGGCGAGGAGGTTACCCATCTTAATTTCGATGCTTATGATGGCATGGCGATGAAGGAGATGGAAAAAATTGCTCAGCACTGTATCGATAACCTATCCGCTTTAAAGGTAGCCATCCATCATAGAAAGGGGCATGTAGGAATCGGAGAAATAGCGGTCATTATAGCTGTCTCTTCGATACACAGAGATGCATCATTCGAAGCATGCAGGTATGCCATAGATACGCTGAAAAATAGGGTTCCGATCTGGAAGAAAGAACATCTGACCGATGGTTCTTACTGGGTCAATGCGACGCCGTAGGTTTCCGCAGAAATTGTGAATCAGGAGTTTTTCTTCTTTTTAGATTTAGGCTTAGTCTTATTTTTAATCCAACTAGAAATTAAATCAATAAGTTCTGAGAAAGGGATTTCCCAGATTTTGTTTGGATCAAGATTTTCTGCATTCATATCATTGTGAAAATCGAAAAGAAACTCATTGTATAAATCCCATATCACAGTATATGCCATGGGTTTAGAAGTTCTTACTTTATACAACCAATTTCGAACACATTTTACCATTTCAACAGGATCATTAGAATGGTTGCTAATATCTTGGCCGGAAATATCAGAAATCACCTGCTTGTACCGGTATGGTTCTTTCTCTAATATTAAACACTTCTTATCCTTCTTGGCGTACATTTTACATCCAAGATCTAAACCTAGTTCGAATGGCATATTGAACCTAGGAAGCTCTTTTTTAGTCTTAGGAATTATCCTTGATAAATCATGAATACTATACTTTGATTCATTGATTAGTTTTTGGATTTGTCTTACCCTTATGTCATCACCATCATTGGTTTCTGAAAGTTTAGGCTTGAGTCCACAAAAAATAACGGTAAAAAGTAGCGATTTTAACAATGAATAGTAATCACTATCAAATGGACAATTTATGAAAACATTACTTCGGTAAGACATTATATGACAGCTCTGAAGCCACCATCCTTTTCATGGAAGATAACAGAAGTGGCTAGGCCGGATTTAACCCAATTAGCTGCGATTAGAATGGCTTCTTCAGGTGTATCTAAAATTTTAGTTGGGTATAGATTTGCTTCTTTTCTTACCGCCCAGCCATTTATGCGTGGGGTAATATGAACTCTTTTAGAATTCGTTGTGGCAGATTCCACTAAGCGAGCGTGTACTTTTTTAGTTTTTGTTGTCAATTTAAATGCCTTTGTATAAATATAACAACTTTTTATAAATATAGATTCCCTAGAATGTAGTTTTAAATGATCTACCTCTTCTAACAACAACCTTCAGTTTCCCCATTTCCATCCATAGAAAAAGGCATAGCTTGTCCACATCCCTCGAATATTCCGTAGTGCGTATCCCATGAACCGAAAAAATCAAAGTGTTTAGCGAATCGAGTCTCGTTTAACATCCTGTAGGTGTTGCCACAGACTGCTTCCATCTTCCCTTTAGCGAAGTAGTGGTGATCGTCTAGCATAAAACCATGAGGTTCTTCCATTATGCCTCCTTTATATCTTACGGCTTGACCATAGTCCTCGCAGTCAGATTCTAAATTATCAATCTTGATCAACCTATACGTAACAGAGAAAAAGGATAGATCTCCGACACGCTCGATTACTTCTTGGTTCTCTATAGTAATCGGTCTGTTCTCTACAGATCGAGGGTCTCCGAAACCTGCTTTCTTAGCATAGTTAAGGAAGTCGTTCCAGTAGAGAGCGCCGCTTAAACATTCTCCCCATAAGACTTTATCTTCTCGGAGTTCTTGAGAAACTCGGCGATCGCAATAGACGTCAGAGAAGTACATCTCACCTCCTGGCTTCAGTAACCTGTAGGCATCCTTGAGTGTTTTTAATTTGTCTACGGCAAGGTTTATAACGCAGTTAGAAATGATGACATCGAAACTGCCTTCTTTTAAATCCAGTTTATCTAGTTCTTCAATGTTCCCTTTTAGGAATTTTACATTGGCGGTTTTAAAACCAAATTTTTCCGTGTGATAATCGATGTGCTTATTCGCAACATCTAATTGCTTGTCTGTCATATCCACACCTACTACCTGACCATTCTCCCCAACCAACTTACTGGCGATATAGCAATCTCTGCCACTACCACTGCCTAGATCGAGAATATTCAGTCCTTCTATATCTGATGGAATGGTGAGGCCGCAGCCATAATACTTAGCCATAACTTCATCATGTATATCAACCATGATCGACTTAATATATGATGGAGGTTCAGCAATGGTACAGCATGCATTGGTTGCTAGATCTTCTGATTTATCTAGAACGTCGCCGTAATATTCTTGAACTTCAGTATGGATATCTTTCATATTAAAAATTGAGTTATAAACAATCGCTAAGGTAACAATTGATTTTCTGGAATTGTTCTTACTACACTAGATAGTTCAGGACTATGTCTGATAGCGGTCAGGTGGTGAATGGCTAAAGAGGATTGCTATTAATATCCATAAAAAGTAGGAAACCTCATATCCGTACAACTAAATTCCTGATAAGCAATGATCTGCAGAGCTTGTTTCATTTCAGCATAGATTAAGGTTCATTTTTCACCTTTAGAATATCCATAATCTCCTTTAGGTCTAGACCTGCATCTCGTGGATGGCAACTGGTGATCATCAGATCAGCACTTGTGAATTTTCCTCCATAGACCGACATCAATGATTGCGTATCGGCGCCATGGTTCAGAAGTGTTTTAATTACTTCTGAAAGATTGTGCGGAACTTGCTGACGATGGAATTCGACGCCATTGTTAGCACAATAGTGGAGTAGATAAGCTCTGTGTGCATAAGGTGATTGCTCCAGAACAAGACCAGGATGAGCGGTTAAGTGATCATCAAGTAAGGTCACTTCTCCACAGATGATGTATTCTATGGCTGTCTCGAACCGCACATCGTGGCTCAACTGGGTATCTATATCTGACCAGGAAGAGAAGCCTCGCTCTTGCGCAAGTGTCTCTAGCATCATCTGATGTGACCATGTCATCTGAGATAGCTTATCCGTAGATATCCCTATAAATTGCTTATTGTAATTGTTAATTACGGAGAATACACATTGCTTATTTTCTCGCACCCCATCCAACATGCGATGAGCAATCTCGTCCAGATATCCCCTGACATTAATCAGGTCACATGGAGATATACCGTCGTAGAGAATCTTTAATTCTTGCACAATATGTGGCACATATATCAAGGCTACTGACGTGTTATCCTTCCTGGGGTATATGGAGCGCCCATAGCTTTCAATTTTTCTTCTAGATTTTTTAAATCGATATTGACAAGGTCTAGCACAGATGCCTTTATGGGCATGAACTCCTCCTTGGCAATCTGAAAGCTCATCCTGTGTGTTTCTGTTACATCGGCAGTAGAATATTTCTGTTCATAGCTAATTGACCCTATTCTTCTTCCAGGTGTAGGAGGTTGGTCGATGTCAAGTCTTGACTTGATGCGATCACCATTCATCAAGGTGGAGATATCGCGAGATTTATTCTTAACAGCAGCGACCATGGAGTAAAGATCATCGAGCGGTCCATCCATATTCATGATAGCCGCATCAATATGTCTGAGCTTATTATTGACTTCACCCATCATTCTCTGCGTGGCTTGAATTTCTGCAGAGAGGTCATTTACTTCTTGTTGGAACGCTACTTTCTCTTCTCTATCATTGACTGGGATCGTTATGTTGTCTAGTGGCCTTACGGCAAATGTATCTGCCAGGGACAATGACGTGATCTCATTATCAGAAATCAATGATAATCGCGCGATATAATTTCCAGGTTGTACGAGTGTCCCTTCTGTTACTCCAGCAAATGGATTGTAGAAACTCGGCTTACTTAAGTTAACTGGATTCTTAGGGTTGTACCTTAAGTTCCATTTTATTCTGTGCATTCCTGGAGAAGCCTTTTTCTTAATGTTCTTAATGATATTTCCATCCATGTCTTCTATACTTAATAGAATCTGGGGATGAGAAAATTCAGTTTCAGCCTTAAGGGCTTCATAAGTAGGGTAGGGTGAATCTCTACCATCTTTGATGTTTTTCTTTTCTTCCTTTAACCTCTTTTTCTTAAGATCGTCATGGTCCGTATGATAATAGAATGTTATCATAGCTTCTGGTCCGAGGTTTTCAGCAGTGTAATAATTGTCTCCTTGAAAAGACTTACCCGGTAATCCTAATGGCGTGCTCGCTTCCCACATAAGAGCGTCTCTTGTGGCATAGATTTCAGATTTATTCTTAGAATCGTTTTCTATGTTCCTCAGTGCGCTGTAATCATCTAAGATATAAAACCCACGACCGAAAGTTGCTAGGACTAAATCTGTTTCTCTTCTCTGAATAGCGATGTCGCGAACGGCTATTGTGGGTAGACCTGCCCCTAGTTTTTTCCATATTCCTCCTTGATTAGGAGAGAAGAAGGCACCGAATTCAGTACCACAGAATATCAAGCCTGAATCTATGTGATCTTCCTCAATACTATAGACGCTTCCTCTAGAGGGTAGGTTAGAAGAGATGCTTTTCCAGCTCTTTCCTAGATCTTTAGAAATATAGATGTACGGCTTGAAATCGCCATACTTATGGTGGTTGAAAGCCGCGTAGATTGTATTGCGATTGTGCTGTGAGAAGAACAGCGAATTGATATAAGACTGTCTAGGCGCTCCTGGCACATTGTCGATCTTTCTCCAGCTTTCCCCTCCATTCTCAGATACTTGAATCAAACCATCATCCGTTCCTGCAGCAATCAAGTTCTCGTCTATGCTTGATTCACTGAAAGCAACGATAGTCCCATAGGGTGAGGTAGAGCCATTTTTCATGACTGCATCTATGCTTACTACCCTGTCATAAACTTTAAGTGTGTTTCTGTCCAGTTGACGACTGAGGTCATCACTTACAACTGACCACGAGTTGCCATAGTCGTCAGACCTGAAAACCTTGTTGGCAGCGAAGTATAGTCGTCCTTGCTTGTGCGAACTGACAGCAAGTGGTGCGTCCCAGTTCCATCGGTATGCATTTTCGCCTTTCCTTTCTTTGGGTTGGATTCCGAGTTCTTCTCCACTTTTCCGATCGTATCTTACGAGTACACCGTATTGTGATTGTGCGTATACGATATCTGGATTAAAGGGATCTACTTGGGATTCGAATCCATCTCCACCATGGGTGATAAACCAGTCTGCATTCGTTATGCCATGGTCTGTTTCTACTCTAGAAGGTCCTCCCATACTGAAGTTGTCCTGGGTGCCACCATACACATTATAAAAAGGAGCATCGTTGTCCAGTGCCACTTTGTAGAATTGCGTTACAGGTAAGTTTTCCTTGAAGTCCCACGTGCGTGCAGCATCGAATGTTTCATAGATGCCTCCATCACAACCTACCAACCAGTGATCTGTATTATGTGGGTTGATCCACATAGAATGGTTATCTACATGCTTGGTGTCTTCTCCTACATTCTTAAAAGATTTTCCACCATCCTTACTTACTTTCATCCAGGTATCCATAGAATATACAGTATGTGGATCTACGGGATCGCAGATTATTTCTTGATAGTAATTTCCGCTGGTCCTGTGGCCGGATTGCTTGTTCCATGATGCTCCTTGGTCTGTGCTTAGGAAAAACCCTCCTTTGCCTTGAGCGGCTTCTACAATAGCGTAGATGTAATCGGGATCAGCCGGTGACATAGCAAGTCCTATTCTTCCTAGCTCTACAGAAGGAAGACCTTTCTGCGATTTATTCCATGATTCACCACCGTCGGTTGACTTGTACAAGCCTGATCCAGGGCCTCCTCCTACATAGGTATATACATGCCTTCTCCTCTGGAGCATAGACGCATATAGGATGTCTGGGTTTCTTGGGTCCATTATTATATCGTTGGCTCCGGTATGAACATCTACTTCAAGAACTTTCTTCCAGGTCTTTCCGTGGTCTGTCGTCTTATATACACCTCTGTCTCCTCCTTTACTCCATAAAGGGCCTATGGCAGCAACATATACCACTGCACTGTTTTCTGGATGTACAATGATCTTTCCAATGTGCTCCGAAGTCTTAAGTCCCATATGTTTCCATGACTTGCCTCCATCATCAGATCTATATATACCATCACCATATGATACAGACCGCTGGTTATTGTTTTCTCCTGTTCCTATCCAGATAATACTCGGGTTGATCGGGTCTATGGTGACGCAACCTATAGAGTACGATCCTTGTGAATCGAAAATAGGGGTATAGGTTACTCCAGCATTTTCAGTTTTCCATACACCTCCAGCGGAAGTAGCCACATAATACAAGTATGGATTATCAGGATGAACGGCAATATCTGAAATCCTTCCTGAAGTGATGGCAGGACCGATGCTTCTCCATTTTAATGCCGACAGACTTATTTCTTCTAAGGGTTGCTTAGGTGATTTAACGTCTTTCTGAGAAATCACTAGGGTTGTCCCAGAAAAGGTAAATAGTAAAACCAGTAGGATAAACTTGTTCATATCAATTTGTTTTTCAGTGTGTAGAAGGGATCTAATAAACTATTGTGACTTAGGGTTTTTAATTGAAATTCTTCACGGCGGATACTATTTTAAGTGCATGGAAATGTTCCTAAAAAAGACTTGCGTTCTGAAATTCAAGCAATTACTCTAATTCTTAATATACCTTATCGAATCACTTCATTGCTAATGTACGGAATTGCCGTATTTTTGTTAGACTATTTTCACAACACAACAATTTATTATGATTTGGGTAGAATGGTTGGATTATATAGGGACGATGGTATTCGCTATTTCGGGTGCCTTGGCAGCCATGAGAAAGCGGTTCGATCCATTCGGAGTATTGATATTGGGCATGGTGACGGCCATCGGAGGAGGTACACTTAGAGATATTATGATCGGGAGAACGCCTGTCGGATGGATGCAGAATGTGAATTATTTTCTATTGATCGGCTTAGGTGTGCTTATTGCCATGGTTTTTAGAAATAAGCTTGCCTATTTCAGACGGACGATGTTCTTATTCGACGCCATGGGATTAGCGTTGTTTACAGTGATCGGAATTGAGATCGGTCAGGAAGCGGGGCTAAGTGCACCTATATGCTTACTCTTGGGGACAGTGAGTGCGTGTTTCGGAGGCGTGATTAGGGACTTGTTGTGTAATTCCATACCCATTATATTCCATAAAGAAATCTACGCATCTATATGCATCGTAGGTGGCACCTTGTTTCTTGTATTACAGCAAGTGGGCATACCTAAACAAGCCAACTATGTGATATCTGTTGTGGTTATGGTAGCAATCAGAATACTTGCAGTGAAGAAGCGCTGGAAATTTTCCCGTACCTATCCTAGATTGAAAGAAAATTAACTCCATTTCATAAGAAGTATTCCTGCACAGTTGACAGTCTCATGTACACAATTACGACCATCGGCAAGTTGCCAAGCATCTTAACTTGAATGAGTAACGATATGAATTGTGATTACCCTTTAGGCTGGAATACCCGTATATAATCAATTTCCATGGTCTGAGGAAAGGCAGTAGTGGCGTCAGGTGAGCCAGGCCAGTTGCCTCCGACAGCAATATTGAATAAGATGAAAAAATCGCTATTAAAAGGATAGGTGGTTCCAGTTACTTGAGAAGATGAAATGGAGTGCAGGAGTTGCTCATCGACATACCACTTTATGCTATTTTCTTCCCACATCAAGGTCCATACATGGTAGGTATCTTGAAATCCATTTTCGTCCACCAAGCTTGATCCGTTAAATGTACTCGGACTGCCTCTCACTCCCCAGTGTGCGGTTCCATGGACTTCATCCGGCTCATGTCCTACCAGTTCCATTATATCGATTTCACCACAAGCAGGCCAGGAGACTTCATCTATGTTGGCTCCTAGCATCCAGATAGCAGGCCATATGCCTTGTCCTGTAGGTAGCTTAGCTCTTACATCTATCCTGCCATGGGTAAATTCTACTTTGTCTTTAGTAATCATTCTGGCGGATGTATAGGCTTTTCCTTGGCTATCCGATAAAGCTTGGATTACTAGGTTTCCATCCTGGATATAACTATTAATCTGATCCGCGGTGTAAGTCTGGAGTTCGTTATTCCCCCATCCATGTCCACCGAGTTCGTGGGTCCAAGATCCAGCATTAATTTCGCTTCCACTGAACTCATCACTCCACAGGTTTTCATATCCAGTGTATTGATCTGGAGTAGCGTAACCATCTGCATTTTTTTCAATTCTATCGTCGTCATTCTTAATGATTCCTATGGCTTCACCAGAATCGATGGTTGCAGAGACAGGATTAGATAGAATTACAGAGAATGATTTTTCAACTTCTCTGATATCATCTCCATTAATTGTAATGCTTAAGATACGTTGTGTTTCTCCTGCTTCTATGGTAAGTGTTCCAGCATCTGCAATGAAGTCTACGCCGTCTACTGCAGTTCCATTCTTCGTAGTGTATTGTACGCTTACATCTTGTGTACTTACTTCGCTTAGTTTTACAATAAAGTTGAATTCTCGAGCGTCGCTACCCTCGAAATCCGTTACTCCAGTAATCGAAATTGCAGGAGTAACCACGGTTCCACCAGGTTCTGTCGTTCCGCATGAAATGAGGGTAATAAGTAGAAAGTAAAAGCCACAATTTTTCATATCCCATAAGCTTGTGAACACGAAAAATAGAAAATAATTATATAGCCACTTGCATCTGTGGCGCCCCTTTTAAATGATTTTCTAGAATTGGATGCATGATCCTGAACCACAATGGAGGAAACAAGGCGATTACCATCATCATCGGGTAGCCGTAAGGGAGTTCTGGAGATGAAGCATGGTGGTCTAGCGTTTGGAATTTTTTATTCGCTATGAAGTGATGATCAGAGTGTCTGGTTAATTCGTATAAAAGGATGCGACCAAATTGATAGTTGGCGTTCCATGAATGAATGGGTTGTACCCGCTCATACCGGCCACTACTTAGAACTTTTCTTCTTAGTCCATAATGTTCTAGATAGTTAATGGTCTCTAGCAGGCATATAGCAACACACCCTGCAGCCATTACTGAGAAAAAAACCGGTGTGCTGGTTACCATGAATATTATAAAGACATAAGCAAGTTGTAGTCCCGTCAGGTAGAGCATTTTATTAGATATAGAAAAAGCTGATTTCTTTAGCTTTTTAAGTCTTTTAGCTTCAATCTTCCATGCGCTAAAATAACCACCGATCATAGATTTAATCCAGTATAGGTAGAGAATGTCCCCTTTTCTCGCACTTGCAGGATCTAGATCAGTGGCTACATTTTTATGATGTCCATAATTATGTTCTATGTGGAAATGGGTATACAATGCAGGGGCAAGAAATAAGTGAGAAAAGTACTTGTTGAAAGCGGAATTTCTATGACCTATTTCATGTCCGATGTTTAACCCACA
>CAZFJO010000053.1:0-1911 GCA_964518915.1 uncultured Saprospiraceae bacterium | reverse complement strand
TCCGAAAATGAAGATTACATTAGCATATGTAAATAAACCGCCTATCTGCATCCCTAGAATGGTAATGAGTGGGTTGATATAGGCGGAAAGGTATTTTAAATCATTCATATTATTCGAACTAATTACTTAAATATAGTTCGATTTTCTTATTTTAGGAAATTTATGGGAAGAAAATCTAAAAATAGACAGCGAAAGTCAAGAACGGAGAAGACGGAGGCGTGGATGTGGACTTTACTTCCAAAGCTCCAAGACCAGGATTTAGATAAATTGACAATGGATGAATTGTCCACTTATATAGGTAAGAGTAAGTCTACGGTATATGAATATTTTCAGACCAAGGAAGAAATCATCCTGTACCTGGCTCAAGTAGTAATGAGTCCTCTTGCTGAGAAGCTTTTCAGCGAAAATTTAAAGCGATCCTCCTATCAAGAAGAATATATCCATATCATAGAAGTACTAGGAAGAGGACTATCTGGCGTATCTACCCACCTACTAGACCAAATGAAGAGAAACTTCCCAGGTGTCTGGGATGCCATAGATGGTTTTATCAATCATGTGCTAAACAAGATATCTAAGATTTATAAACATGGGATGGAAGCTGGTGAATTCCAAGTATACAACATAGACTTGTTGCTGGCCCTAGATAGACACTTCGTTTCTTCCATCATTACAGATGCAAGTGATAACCTATTATACGAGCAGGTAAACTTCCTTATAGAAGAATACCTAAACTTAAGGTTGAATGGATTAAAGAAGGCTTAATTAATCTTCTTCATACTGAACCGTATTGCCACTTATAATGTCTGACAAGAAAATGGCATTGGCTAGAAGTTTATTACCTCCCCACCAGTATCCTCTGAAATTGACATTGTCTTGAAAAGCTATGATTCTTCCTGCGCCTTTTCCATGAACTGTAAGTGAGGCAGCTCCACCAGCTGTAGCACTTAATCCTCTCGGCATGTAACCAGACTGCAGTGGATTCTGGCTATACTTGATCGGCGTAGCATAGGCATTACTCGTCGGTTCGTAAAAGCTGGTTCCTCTTCTAAACATGGAAATTTTATCAGAAGTATATCCATATAACAATGGATGACTTAAATCTACTTGTGCAGAAAATATAGATCCGCCTACAACTTGTGCTCCTGAAGCACTTCCTGCTCCGCTATATGCACCACTTTTCGCACTTTCCGATTTTTTTCCTGTCTTCCTTTTTAGAGATATCAATTTCTGAGAACTTGCCCAATTGATTGCTCTTCTAAATAGGATGAGATCGCCTCCTCTTTCTACCCAAGAAGATATGGCTTTAACATCAGAATCTCCTAAGTTTCTATAAGAGCCATCGGCCATAATGATGGTATTGTATCTATCGATTCTTCTGGGTGAAAAATCGTGAATATCGATCTTACTAAGCGGGATTCCATATCTCGTGTCTAGGAGATGCCAGATCTCACCAGCATCATAACTGTTGACACCATCGCCGACCACCATCATAACCTTAGGCATATCCAGAGAAATTGCATCTGGGTTTCCGACAGTCATATTGTTCAGTCCATTTCCAGTACTTAGCCCTACGAAATGGATAGGATATTGAGCAGCTAGTTCTGAAAGAAAACTAGAAATCTCGGCCGCACTCATATTCTGATTCTGGATAGGAATGATCATTGTACCAGGATGGAAAGTTGTCGTGCCACTGGAGCTTGGAATCTTGAGCATACTGGTTAGACACTTTGTACGCAATCCTGCTTTCTGAATGGCATATAAGGCTGTCGGAGCATGGTAGTCTGTCCACGCGAATGCATAAGCATAAGGTGCATCTACCTTATCCACTTTTCCTGTATTATTAAGAGTTACAGAACCGCCTTTATCCATCATTTTATTTAACTCAGCACCGTTTAAAGCGTCGTATTTTAA
>CAZFJO010000052.1:11946-16437 GCA_964518915.1 uncultured Saprospiraceae bacterium | reverse complement strand
CTTCACTACGTCTGGAAAACTAAAAGAATAGATTATAATAACTTAAAAACTACAGACGGTAGATCCCTCAAGATTCAATCATGGGGGCATCATAATCATGATTCTGGACCAGACTTTTCTCACGCTGTTATTGCTATTGATAACATGACTTGGTCAGGCAATGTCGAGATGCATGTGTTTTCTTCACAATGGAGAAAACATCGACACCACCTCGATAAAGCATATGACAATGTAATCCTTCATGTAGTCTATGAGCATGATGATGAGGTTTATAGAACTTCTGGAAACACCATTCCGACGCTTGAGTTAAAATCACTAATAGACGAGAAACTAATCAGTCGGTACTTACAGTTAATACAGAAAGAAAGCTGGATTCCTTGCGAAAAAACCATCGGTTCTTATCCCATAGAAAAAGCACCCCTATGGCTTTCTTCCCTCCTGATTCAGCGCCTTGAATCCAAGGTTGCTTCTCTCAAGACCATTCATGATTACACAGAAGGCGATTGGGAACAGACAGCATTTATCTTATTATCTAAATACATGGGAGCCAAGGTGAATCAACAACCAATGGAAATGATGGCTCGTTCCTTAGATGTAAAAACAATTTATAAGAATAAGGACAGCCTTATTGCAATCGAAGCACTGTTATATGGTCAAGCCGGATTATTAAAACATACGAAACCTAAAGATCCTTATCTCGTAATCCTAAAACAGCAATATGAGTTGTTTCAGAAAAAGTACAATCTCACTCCTATAGATCCAGTTGCATGGAAACTTTCTAAGCTGCGGCCCGCTAATTTTCCTCATATAAGACTGAGCCAGTTGGCATCAATTCTATATAACAATAATCACTTTTTTTCACTGTTGCTTTCTGACATCGATATAAAGAGTTTCCAACAATTACTGAAGACTACAGCATCAGAATACTGGAATACACACTACACATTCGGTAAAGAATCATCCTCTAAAAAAAAGAATATAGGAAATTCGTTTATCGAAATGTTGTTGATTAATGTAGTCGCTCCATTGTCATTTTATTATGGTGTTTCTATAGACAGTAATGACTACAAAAACCGAGCGATTAATCTACTAGAATCTATAAAGGGGGAAAAAAACAACATTGTTAAAAAATGGCAGGACTTAGGCTTTCCTTCAACATATGCTTCAGATACACAAGCATTACTACAACTTAAAAATGAGTATTGTAACAATAAGAAGTGTCTTCACTGTCAGATAGGTGATTTTCTGTTGAAGTAGTGGTTTTCATTTAGATGGTTAAAATTGACAATATGTTTTTACTTCATTGAAAGAGAATGCCTAAAAGATTTACTTTTGGGACAGATGAGACCTAATATATTTGCCAGGATATTACTTTGGCCATTTTCGGTTCTTTACGGAATTGCCATTACGAGTAGAAACTTACTATATGACATAGGCATAGTAAAGTCTACTTCCTTTTCCATACCCATCATCAATGTAGGAAACTTATCTATCGGCGGAGCAGGTAAAACACCACATGTGGAATACCTTCTGTCTTCATTGATGCCTTATATGAATCTTGCTGTTCTCAGTCGTGGTTATAAAAGAAAAACGAAAGGATTTAGATTTGCAGGAAGCAAGGACGACGCTTCCACAATAGGTGATGAACCCTACCTATATTATAGAAAATATCCAGAAGTTACAGTAACAGTAGGAGAAAGCAGAACCGTTGCTATCCCTGAAATGTTGAAATATAAGCCAGACATACAAGCTGTAATCTTAGATGACGCATACCAGCATAGGTCTATTTCTCCCCACCTCAACATATTACTTACTACCTATAATGCTCCTTTTACAAGAGACACCCTACTTCCAGCGGGAAGGCTTAGAGAATATAGAAATGGTTATTCTAGAGCCCATATCATTATTGTAACCAAGTGTCCCGAAACGTTATCTATTGAAGACACAGATAAGATGGTAGAAGAACTAAAACCTTTTCCTGATCAAAAAGTATTCTTTTCAAGATATGAATACCATACCTTATACGCCTTATTCGATACACAATCGAGGCTTACACTGACAGAAGACATGGATGTTATGTTGATAAGCGCAATAGCTGATACGCAATATCTACACACTTATTTAGAGGCCAAGGTGAAAAATGTCTATAATATGGAGTATGAGGATCATCATGTGTTTTCTGAGGACGAAATCGATTACCTTGAAAAAGTATTTATAGAAAATGAATCAGAAAATAAAGTCATAATAACTACCGAAAAGGACGCAAGCCGACTAAGCATGCTCTATTCTCACTTAAAACAGAAATCCCTCCCTATCTTTGTCCTTCCTATACAAGTTAAAATAATGATGGATGCAAGGGATGAATTCGATCAATTGATTAAAGCTTCCTTATTAAACTTTAAATCTTAACATGACTAGACTCGTTCTATGTATAATCATTTCTTTCTTGTGTGCTCCTTCTTATAGTCAGTCTCCAAGAATTACAGAAGGCAACGAAGGTATAAGACTTATAGATAGATGGGATGTTTTATTCAATACAGAATTGCATACTTCACTAAGAAACACACCTAGGAAAAAAGCCGTTCAAGAAACAATAAGACTATTACCACATCTAGATAAAAAAGAAGCCAGTTACTTAATATTAGATAACTATGAATATTATACCATTTCGGATTCAACCAATCATGAAAAAATATATAAAGACTCATCTGGGTTATTCTATACCTTAGATAATGAAAATATAAAAGGGCCTACTTTTAATTATGAAAAAGATCCGTTTTTAAAATATTTCTACCGGTCACGGCCAAATGCATATGAGGTTAACAATGATGACTTTATCTTAAAAGTAAATCCTATCCTCAATCTCAAGTTAGGAACAGAAAGTCAATCAAGTGATTTCCCTTTTAACAATACACGTGGTATAGAAGTACGTGCGCTCATCGACAATAAAGTATATCTATATACCAGCATATTAGAAAACCAAGCCCGATTCAATAATTTCAGAGAAAGAAGAATTCAAGAATTTAGTGCAATTCCTGGAAATGGGTTTTTCAAAAATTACAACAGCAGGGTTAGTGATAGAATTAATGGGTGGGATTTTCTGAATTCTCAAGGATATGTGGGCTTTAATATTTCTAAAAGCGTAAACTTAGAGTTTGGACATGGGAGACATTTCATAGGGAATGGAGTTCGTTCATTGCTTCTCTCTGATTGGAGTCATAATTATTTCTTTCTGAAGTTTGACACGCATATCTGGAAATTCAGGTATCAAAACATTTTTGCTGAGCTCTCCCCTATATCTGGAAGATTAAACCCTAACGATAGATTATTGCCTAAAAAATACATGGCCAATCATTACCTTTCTTTTAAAGCAACACCTTCGTTGGAAATCGGATTGTTTGAATCCGTAGTATTCAGCAGAGAAAACACATTCGAGTTTCAGTACTTAAACCCTGTTATTTTATATAGATCAGTAGAACAATTTCTTGACAGCCCTGACAATGTACTTCTAGGATTAAATGTAAAATGGAATCTACTAAATCAGTATCAACTTTATGGTCAATTGATATTCGATGAATTCAAACTAAATGAACTAACAGCAGGAAATGGATGGTGGGCTAACAAGTATGGCTATCAGCTCGGAATAAAATATATAAACGCTTTTAATATAGATAAGCTCGACTTACAAGCGGAACTAAACTCTGTGCGCCCCTATACTTATAGTCACAGAAATCCACTTGAAAATTTTCCTGAAATCTCTGTTGCTAACTATACACATTTTAACCAGCCTCTCGCCCATCCATTGGGCGCAAATTTCCGCGAATTAATTCTTAAAGGAAATTTCAATATAAACTACAAATGGTTGTTTCAAGGCCGTTTTATTAGATCAATATTTGGTGACGACGATGCTGTCAACAATTGGGGAGGAAACCCATTAACTCCTAGTGGAACAAGGGTTCAAGATTTCGGTAACGAACTTGGTCAAGGTGTAAAGACCGATGTCACTCTTTTAGGATTAGATATCAGCTATGTTCTGTATCATAACTATTTTATCGATTTTAATTTTATTTACAGGAAAAGCACAAGCGAAATCACAGAAAACAATCTTAACACAACTTACTTTGGAGGCGGACTAAGGGCCAACATTGGTCAGATATCCATGGATTATTAAAGATATCAGAATTAAGAAAACAAGATGGATATACGAGAAAAATTAGCTTCAATAGCTAAACGTAGAATTCTCATTCTCGACGGTGCAATGGGCACTATGATACAGAGATATAAGTTGTCTGAAGAAGATTTCAGAGGGGATTTATTTTCTGATTATCATATGGATATAAGAGGAAACAATGACATACTTTCCCTCACGCAACCCGATATAATAAGAGAAATCCACGAGGAGTACTTAGCGGCAGGATCAGATATTATAGAAACGAACACCTTCAGTTCTAACAAGATCTCCATGGAAGACTATAACATGGAAGAATGGGT
>CAZFJO010000052.1:0-11846 GCA_964518915.1 uncultured Saprospiraceae bacterium | reverse complement strand
TGGTAGAAACCGTATTTGATACCTTGAATTGTAAAGCAGCCTTGTATGCAATTGATACGCTTCAAGAAGAAACTGGAATAGATATACCTATTATGGTTTCAGGTACGATTACGGATGCTAGTGGAAGAACCCTAAGTGGTCAGACTACTGAAGCATTCTGGATATCTGTTAAGCATATGAATCTTTTCAGTGTCGGGCTTAACTGCTCATTAGGTGCTGAAGAATTAAGGCCTTATGTCAAGACATTGTCTTCCATCGCTAATTGTTTCGTGAGCACTTATCCTAATGCCGGTCTTCCTAATGAGCTAGGAGAATATGATCAATTACCGGAAGAAATGAAATCACAGCTTGAAGAATTCATGGAAAGTGGATATGTAAACATAGTTGGTGGATGTTGTGGTACCACACCAGATCATATCCGAGCGATGTCTACAGCTGCTCATGGTAAGACACCAAGACCTATAGTAGCTAAAAAAGCATTAAGTGAATATGCAGGCTTAGAGCCTCTCATAGTAAGAGATAATCTCAATTTTATCAACATAGGAGAAAGAACCAATGTCACAGGTTCTAAAAAATTCGCGCGATTAATAAAAGAAAAAGACTATACAGAAGCCCTTACGGTAGCCCAGCAACAAGTTGATGGAGGTGCACAGATTATAGACATCAACATGGACGAAGGTCTCCTTGACTCTGAAAAAGAAATGGAAAAATTCTTGCACATGATCATGTCAGAACCTGACATTGCTAAGTTACCTATCATGATTGATTCTTCTAAGTTTTCTGTTATCGAAGCAGGCCTCAAGTGTGTTCAAGGAAAATGTATTGTTAATTCTATTTCCTTAAAAGAAGGAGAAGAAGAGTTCATTCGTCAAGCATCAATTGTAAGGAAGTATGGTGCAGCCGCTGTAGTTATGGCTTTTGATGAAAATGGGCAAGCAGAAACGATAGATAGGAAAGTCAGCATTTGCCAGCGAGCATATAATATACTTGTTAATAGAGTAGGTTACTTGCCAGAAGATATAATTTTTGACCCTAATATTTTCGCGGTTGCAACTGGGATAGAAGAACACAATCAATACGCTATTAATTTTATAGAAGCGACGAGAAAAATAAAAGAATTATGTCCTGGGGCAAAAATAAGTGGAGGTGTAAGTAATATTAGCTTTTCTTTTAGAGGAAACAATAAGGTACGAGAAGCCATGCATTCTGCTTTCTTATACCATGCCATACAAGCAGGAATGGATATGGGTATCGTCAATGCAGGCATGATGGAGGTTTATGCTGAAATTCCTAAACCCCTGCTTAAGCTAGTAGAAGACGTATTGTTTAATCGAACTCCGGATGCAACCGATGCGCTTACAGCCTACGCAGAAACTGTTAAGGGGAAAGGGAAGCAGCTTGTTAAAGACCTTACCTGGAGGAAAGAATCTGTAGAAAAGCGCCTATCCCATTCATTAGTAAGAGGGATAACAGATTATATCGAGGCGGATACTGAAGAAGCTAGGTTAAAATACCCTAATCCTCTAAGCGTAATAGAAGGACCGCTTATGGATGGGATGAATATAGTAGGTGATTTATTCGGAGAAGGAAAAATGTTTTTACCTCAAGTCGTGAAAAGTGCCCGAGTTATGAAGAGAAGTGTAGCTGTCCTTACACCCTTCATAGAAGAACAAAAGAGCAAATCGGGATCAAGTTCTAAAGGAAAAATATTACTCGCTACAGTAAAAGGAGATGTCCATGATATCGGAAAGAATATTGTCGGAGTAGTCTTGGGCTGTAATAATTTCGAAATTATAGACCTCGGCGTAATGGTTCCTGCTGAAAAGATTCTGAAAGTGGCGCAAGAAGAAAATGTAGACATCATAGGCTTAAGCGGATTGATTACACCGTCACTAGATGAAATGGTCACGGTTGCTAAGGAAATGACCCGAAGAAAAATGGAAGTTCCTCTTTTAATAGGTGGAGCAACTACTTCTAAAACACATACGGCTCTTAAGATTGAACCAGAATATACTGGAGCTTCTATCCATATTCTAGACGCGAGTAGAGCGGTTACTGTCGCTTCTACCCTACTAAGTGCTGATAAAAACACAACGTCAGATTTCATACTTGATGTAAAAGAAGATTATAAAAACCTTAGAGAAAAGAGAGCAAGAGGCGGTGGTAAAACCAAAAAACTTGTTCCCCTTGATCACGCTAGAAAGTGGAAATATAAAATAGACTGGGATAGTTATATACCTCCCAAACCCAATTTCGTGGGTGTAAAAAGCCTTGAATTTAGCGTTGAAGAACTTATTCCATTTATTGACTGGACTCCATTTTTCACAACATGGCAGCTAAAAGGTAGGTTTCCCGATATATTTAAAAACCCCTTTGTGGGAGAAGAAGCGAAAAAGCTGTATGACGATGCACAAGAAATGCTTCATACCATCAAGAAAAAGAATTGGCTTAAAACGGCTGCTGTAGTCGGAATTTTTCCTGCTATGTCTTCTGGAGATGATATAATAATCCAACACAATAATGAAATCTATACTAGTCATCATTTACGTCAACAGGTAAAGAAAGCAGAAGGCAAGTCATATTTATGTTTATCAGATTATATATCTCCAGATAACAATGCGCAACAAGACTACATAGGCTGCTTCGCTGTAACTGCTGGACTAGGCATAGAAGAGCATGTCAGAAACTTTGAAAACAATCACGATGACTACAGCGCTATTCTACTTAAAGCATTGGCAGACAGACTTGCAGAGGCTCTTGCAGAAAAGACTCATGCAGTAATAAGAAAAGAGCTCTGGGGTTATGCTTCTACGGAAAACTTATCCCATGAAGACTTAATTAGAGAAAAATACAGAGGCATAAGGCCGGCTCCGGGGTATCCTGCTTGCCCTGAACACACAGAAAAAGACGTACTCTGGAAGCTCTTAAATGTAGAAGGAAATACAGGAATAAAACTGACTAGTAGTAGGGCTATGTACCCAGCGGCTTCGGTAAGCGGATGGTACTTTTCTCACCCAGAAAGTAAGTATTTCGGAATCAGTCACATAGGTCCTGACCAGTTAAAAGATTACTCTCTAAGGAAATCATGGACATCTGCAGAAGCTGAGAAATGGCTAGCTAGACATATTGAGTAAATAGGATGCTGATTTCTATCGCATAATAATCCTATATTTGTCCTTCAAAATTAAGACATTCATATTGATGAAGGATACTGTACTTAGGCTGGGATTATTATTCTGCCTTTTATTTATTGCTTTTCCTAGTTTTTCTCAACAGGTTTCTCTTGAAGAAGCAAGAATTGAAATAAAGAAAAGAGGTTTAGACGAGCAACAAGTTATCAACGCTCTTAAAGAAAAAGGAATTGATCTTGAAAAGCTAGATCCTAATAATCCTGCAGAACTCTCGAGAGCAGAAACGGCATTAAGAGAAGTACTGGCGGAATTAGAATCTAAGAAAAAGCTTGCCGGAAGTGCCTCTGGAATCGATTCTACGCAGATTACACTGGAAGAATTTAATGCGGAAGAGAAGAAAGAAGCTATTAAGTCAACCGATGAAATTCAAGAAGCAATAGAAGATGGAGCAACGCTGGAAGAAGCGATTACTGAAACCATTGATGAAAGTATAAAGGAAGACTTGGAACCTTCATCGATTTATGGTCACAATATATTCCGTGATAAGACACTTAAGGTTTATAAGCAATCTGACAATATCAAACCGCCTTCTTCTTATGTGCTAGGTCCTGGCGACAATATTTTGATTAACATCTGGGGGATTTCTGAGGTTAGTGAATCATTCGAAATAAGTGCTGATGGGTATATAAAACCCAATAGACAACCTCGGGTATATCTTGCTGGCCTAACCATTGCTAATGCAAAAGATAAGTTAAAGAGCTATTATGGAAGATATACAAGATTCAATCCTGATCAATTCGATGTCACATTAAGAACAGCAAGGACCATCAATGTAAACATTGTAGGGGAAGTTGAAATTCCAGGAAGTTTCACTATTTCTGCTGTGAATACCGCTTTTAATGCATTGGTCGCGGCAGGAGGTCCTACCGACATAGGAACCGTAAGAAATATCCAGATAGTAAGTGGAAGTGAAGTAAAGGAATTAGATGTGTATGAATTCCTGAATAACCCAGCTATTGCGCAAGACCTGTACCTCCAAGACAATGATTATATCAATGTAAGAGTTGCTGATAAAATTGTCTCCATAACTGGAGGAGTAAGAAAACCAGGTAGATATGAGCTCAAGGCAAATGAATCTTTGAAAGATTTAATTGGTTTCGCAGGAAATTTAACAGATCGTGCACTTAGTAAGAACCTAGTAATCAACAGAATTGAAGACGATCGAGAAGTATTGATTAATGTGGATTATAGAGCCAATCCAACAACAAAAATTAGTTCTGGAGATAAAATAAATGTGAGAACGCTTCCCGATGGATATGAAAATGTTGTGAAGATTTCCGGAGCTGTCTTTTCTCCTGGAGAATATGCACTAGAGCCTAGTATGAAACTAGCAGACTTATTGTCAAAGACAGAATTTGCCACAGATGCGATACTTGACTCTCTAGTATTGAAAAGAATTAATCCTGATAATGTAACTAGAACTTATAGTTTTATAGATGGTACACAAGCACTCAGGTCGCCCAATAGTCCTAGTAATCTATCTTTAAATCCTAGAGATGAAATAATCGTGCGAGCAAAATCTCAATATGCTGACATAGTTACTGCATCAATAGGCGGTTCTGTAAGAAATCCAGGAGAATTTCAAGTTGACCTTTCAGGATCCCTAAGAGTTTCTGATCTAATATTTCTAGCCGGAGGAATTACAGAAAATGCAGAATCATTTGGTTTTATATACAGAAGAAATGCAGAAAACCCAAGATCTACTGAATATGTGAGGTTTCAGTTAGACGAATTAAATTCAAACAATACGAACATTTTAATAAAAGCTGGAGATCGTATAAACATTCCATCTAAAACCAGATACTTAGATGATATTACTGTAGGTATATCGGGCGCAGTAAGAGAACCACAGTCGATCAATTATGACCCTTCGCTCACTATAAATGACCTTATATTACTTAGCGGAGGTCTTAAATTAGAGGCATCTCCAAGTAGGATAGAGGTTTTTAGACTAGACATATCTTCAGACAAGAATACGGAAGTACTTGCTGCTAACCTAACTTTAAATAACGATGGAATTGTTGAAAATAATAATTTCACTCTTCAGCCATTTGATCGTGTAATAGTGAGGTCAGCTCCAGAGTTTGAGTTGCCTCGGTATGTATACTTAGATGGTGAAGTGAAGTACCCAGGTCCTTATGCCCTCCTTGATGACAATGAATCACTAGCGAGTGTTATAAATAGGGCTGGAGGTTTAACTCAAGAAGCGTTTGAACAAGGCATTACTTTAAATAGATCAAGAAATAATGTAGGTTATGTAATTATAAATCACTCGGGAACATCTAAGGCTAATGAAGTTATCTTGCAAGAAGGAGATCAAATCAATATACCTAAACAAGAAAATTTAGTAACCATAACTGGTGCAACTAATTTAAAAGAATTCTACGCCGATGAAATAGCTTCATCTGGCAAGATCAACCTTACTTATGTTAATGGTAAAAACGCTAAATACTACATAGAAGAGTTCGCAGGTGGTTTTGCAGAAAATGCTGACCATGGAAAAGTTGCAGTTACATATGCAACAGGCGAAGTAAAAAAGTCAAGTAGATTCTTATTCTGGAGGAAATACCCTGAAGTAAAGCCTGGTTCAACTATTAATGTAGGTGTGAAAAAAGTTGAACCTGAAACAGAAAGAAGTGAAAACGAATCGACTACCAATTGGGGAGATATATTAGCAGATAGTGTAGCACAAGCAACAGCCATTCTTTCGCTTGTTCTACTATTACAGAGAATTGATTGATAATATTTGTTTTTATATTAAGAAGAACTTAACTTTGAGTAATAATTTTACTCGATTTCATGATTGAGACACTTATATCATCTAAAACAAGGATAAAACTTTTATTGAAGTTCTTCCTCAATAGCAGCACAACTTCCTATCTCCGTGGTTTAGAATCAGAATTCGGAGAATCTACTAATGCTATAAGGCTAGAGCTAAACAGACTAGAAGAAGCAGGAATGCTTCAGTCATCCCTAAAAGGAAATAAGAAATTCTTTAAAGCGAATACAACCCACCCTCTTTTTGGTGAAGTACACAATATTTTACTTAAGTATATAGGTTTTGACCAGATAATAGAAACTGTAATAGAGAGATTGGGCAACGTAGAAAAAGTACTTGTAACAGGAGCTTTTGCTCGTGGCTTAGACAGTCAGATTATCGATTTAATTTTTATAGGAGACATTAATAAAGTCTACTTGATCGAACTTATAGAAAAAGCAGAGAAGTTGATCAATAGAAAATTGAGATATGTAAGTTACTTACCTGGAGAAGTAAGTGAAGGATCATTGATAGAATCAGGTTTAAAACCGTTGTTGTTGTGGGAAAAAGAATGACAGAAGGAAACGATTTAAATCACATTGAAAACCATCTTATCCATGAGGAAAATAGATGGTTTACCATTTACACCAAGTATAAGTGTGAGAAATATGTGGTTGAAAAGCTAACTAAAAAATCAATAGAAGCTTACACCCCTCTTCTAAGCAAAACTAAGGTCTACACAAGTAAAAAGAAAACGTACAAAACCCCACTCATTAATTGTTATGTTTTCGTGAAGATTAATAAGTCTCAATATTCGAAAGTATTAGAAACAGAATATGTATCTAGGTTTATTAAACAACGTAAAAGTTTAATAAGCATCCCTGAAAATGAAATTTTACTGCTTCAACGGATTGTAGGAGAATTCACAGAAATCGAATTAAACAGTAACGAATTAACATTAGGGACTGAAGTAGAAATAATTTCAGGAAATCTCACTGGAATAAAAGGAAAACTCATTGAAAAAAGAGGCAAGAGCGAATTTGTGGTTGAGTTAGAAAATATAGGGTTTCAATTGAAGATGGCCATTGACATCTCATTATTGAAACCCACAAAGACTATGGTTAAAGCATAGTCATATTAAAATTAGAACTTCTAAGGGTAAGTTGTCTCGACTTATCAAGGGCGAAGCCATGCATTAACAACAAAGAATATGAACATTACTGTAGTTGGAACGGGTTATGTAGGTTTAGTAACAGGAACTTGTTTTGCTGAAACAGGAAACAATGTCTGTTGTGTAGATATAGACGAAAATAAAATTCGACAACTACAATCAGGTATAGTTCCTATATACGAACCAGGACTTGAATCTTTCTTTCAAAGAAACACACAACAAGGGAGACTTAGATTTAATACAAGTCTCGAAGAAGGAATTGAAAACTCAGAAATTATTTTCCTCGCACTTCCCACTCCCCCGGGAGAGGATGGATCTGCCGACTTATCCTATATATTAAAAGTAGCCGATGACTTGTCACACTTGATAACAGATTATAAAGTTATAGTTGATAAATCAACAGTACCTGTGGGAACAGGAGAAAAGGTTACTCAGGTATTAGAACAGAATCTAGATCATTCTTTGTTTGATGTGGTCTCGAATCCTGAATTCCTGCGGGAAGGGGTGGCTGTTAACGATTTTATGAAACCCGATCGTGTCGTAATTGGGGCTGAATCAGAAAGAGCTATTGGGGTAATGAAAAGACTCTATGAACCTTTTGTCAGACAAGGAAACCCTATATACATTATGGATACACGCAGTGCTGAAATGACTAAGTATGCGGCTAATTCATATCTGGCTACGAGAATTAGTTTTATGAATGAAATAGCCAACCTCTGTGATAAGCTTGGTGCTAATGTAGACATGGTTAGAAAAGGCATGGGAAGTGACACAAGAATAGGAAAGCGATTTTTATTCCCAGGGGTAGGTTACGGAGGGAGTTGTTTTCCTAAAGATGTTCAAGCTTTAGCAAAGGCATCATATGACCATAACTATGAGTTTTCAATCCTAAAGGCAGTCATGTCAGTAAATGAAAAACAAAAAAAGTTATTATCTAAAAGGATAGCTGAAAAGTTTGACGGAGTGCTGAAGGATAAAACGATTGCAATATGGGGCTTAGCCTTTAAACCCAACACTGACGACATAAGGGAAGCTCCTGCTCTTTCAATTATTGATGATTTAATAACTGAAGGCGCTACAATATCAGCATTTGATCCTGAAGCTAACGATGTAGTCAAGAAAAAATATGGTGATAAAATCACTATAGCAGATAATATGTACGAAGCACTTAACAATGCAGATGCTTTAGCAGTAATAACAGAATGGAATGTTTTTAGGACTCCTGATTTTTCGTTAATGAAAAAAATCATGAAAGCGCCTATTGTTTTTGATGGTAGAAATGTATATGATCCTAAAAGCATGGAAGAACAGAAGTTCGATTATACAAGCATCGGAAGACCTAAAAAGTCTTAAATGAATATGCAAGAGAACATACATCCTATATTTGACCGAATTCTATCAAGGAATAATCAAGAATTGCTTCTTAATCAGAAAGCAACAGTACTATGGTTTACAGGGCTTTCAGGAAGTGGTAAGTCTACCATTGCTGAGTCTGTAGAAAAAGAATTGTACAAGCAAGGTTACTTCGTAAAACTCCTTGACGGGGATAATGTAAGATCTGGAATAAATAACAACCTTGGGTTTTCAATTGAAGATAGAAAAGAAAATATTCGTCGGATTTCTGAAGTTGCCAAATTGTTTTTGGATTCAGGTGTTATCGTCCTATGCTCTTTTGTAAGTCCGACTATCACAATTAGAAAAATCGCTAAAGACATAATCGGAGAAAACGATTTTAAAGAAATTTATGTTAATACCTCACTAGAGACATGTGAAAAAAGAGATGTGAAAGGCCTCTATGCTCTTGCAAGAGGTGGAAAAATTAAAGGGTTTACCGGAATAGATTCTCCTTATGAAGCACCTATCGATCCTCACTTAATCTTGGATACTGTAAACCATAATATAAAAGAATGCACGGAACAAGTATTGCACCTTCTTACTGAAACACAGACATCATAATGAATATTCGTCGCAACATACTTGTAACTGGTGGAGCTGGTTTTATAGGTTCACATGTAATAAGAAGATTGGTTAATTCTTATCCTGATGATAGTATTGTTAACTACGATAAACTCACTTACGCAGGTAATCTTGAAAATCTTGCAGATGTAGAAAAAAAAGAGAACTACACATTTATAAAGGGATGTATAATGGATACCGATCAGGTAACTACTACATTTCAAAAATATAATATTACACATGTCGTCCACTTAGCAGCAGAATCCCATGTCGACAGATCTATTCATGATCCCCTTATATTTGTTAGAACCAACTTAATCGGTACAGCGAACCTTTTACATGTAGCGAAAGAACAATGGAAAGACAATTACACCGATAAACTATTTTACCACATCTCAACAGATGAAGTTTATGGATCCCTTCCATTATCCGAAGGCTTCTTTACAGAGAAAACACCATATGACCCACGTAGTCCATATTCTGCTTCTAAAGCTGGATCTGATCATCTGGTTCGAGCTTGGCATCACACTTATGGTATGCCTATTGTCATTTCTAATTGTAGCAATAACTATGGCCCTAATCATTTTCCAGAGAAACTGATTCCCTTAATGATAAACAACATTCTCAACAATAAGGCACTACCTGTTTATGGATCTGGAGAAAATGTTAGAGATTGGCTTCATGTCACAGATCATGCCATAGCAATTGAACTAATTTTAGAGAAGGGAGTGGCTGGAGAAACTTACAATATAGGGGGTCACAATGAATGGACGAATCTAGAACTTGTACATTTGCTGTGTGACTTAATGGATGAAAAATTGAAAAGAGAAAAAGGAACGGCAAGAAAACTAATAACTTTCGTTACAGATAGAGCCGGCCATGATTTGAGGTATGCTATAGATGCATCTAAAATAGAAAACAACCTTGGTTGGACACCTAAATATACATTTGAGCAAGGACTATCAGAAACCATAGATTGGTACCTTAATAATAAGGACTGGCTTTACAATGTTACTTCAGGCACATATAAAGAATATTATAAAAAAATGTACATATGACACCTCCTGTTATTCATATGGTAGATGTAAAGTCTCAATATCTAAAAATTAAAGATGAGGTTGATCGAGGTATACAAGAAGTTATAAATTCATGTGCTTTTATCAACGGCCCTAAAGTCAAATCTTTTAGAAGTTCTCTTGAAGAATTTCTTAGTGTCAAGCATGTAATACCATGTGCCAATGGTACAGACGCACTACAGATTGCCTTGATGGCTTTGGACTTAAAACCAGGTGATAAAGTTATGGTTCCAGCATTTACTTATGTTGCTACTGCAGAAGTAATAGGCTTGCTTGGATTAACACCTGTTATGGTTGACGTAGATCCAGATACTTTCAATCTTACTAAAGAGATTGTAGAAGAGAATTTATCTCCAGACATCAAGGTAGTTATTCCTGTTCACTTATATGGACAGTGTTCGGAGATGGAGGGCATCATGTCTCTTTCTAAAGAACATGATTTTTATGTTATAGAAGACAATGCTCAAGCTATAGGCTCTACTTTTACTTTTAAGAATGGTAACACTCAGAAATCAGGAACTATAGGACACATAGGTTGCACTTCTTTCTACCCATCTAAAAATCTAGGTGCATATGGGGATGGAGGAGCAATCTATACGAACAACATTGAACTAGGGCAGAAAATTCAGATGATTGCTAATCATGGACAACGCAAAAAATATGTTCACGATATTATTGGTTGCAATTCTAGGTTAGACTCTATACAAGCAGCGATCTTAGACGTTAAGTTAAAGCATCTCGACGCTTATGCAAATGCCAGAAATCAAGTTGCTACAACCTATGATGATGCATTCAATAATATTGAAGATTTAGATATTCCTTTTCGAGCTCCTTTTTCGGATCACGTCTTCCATCAATACACACTAAAAGTAAAAAACAATAGTAGAGATGCTTTAAAACAACATCTTACTGATAGAGGAATTCCTTCTATGATTTACTATCCCATACCATTGTATAGACAAGAAGCATTTAAAAAATATGTTAGAGAAAATTTCGAACTATCCGTTACTGAAAAATTATGTGGAGAAGTTATTTCTCTTCCTATACATACAGAAATGACAGATGACCAATTGCAATATATTATTGAATCCAC
This sequence comes from uncultured Saprospiraceae bacterium, assembly GCA_964518915.1. Taxonomy (GTDB): domain Bacteria; phylum Bacteroidota; class Bacteroidia; order Chitinophagales; family Saprospiraceae; genus JABDLO01. The sequence goes on along the minus strand of CAZFJO010000052.1, from coordinate 601 downwards.
TAAACTATTTTTTAAGTAGTGAAACCTTATTTTTCTCATGAAACAGCCGTAATAGACGAACCATGTAACATAGGTTCAGGCACTAAAATTTGGCACTTTTCCCATATAATGAAAAACTGTTCTATTGGAGAAAATTGTAACATAGGACAGAATGTAGTCGTTTCTCCAGAAGTGGTATTAGGCAACAATGTTAAAATCCAGAACAACATTTCAATCTATACAGGAGTAACCTGTGAAGACGATGTTTTCTTAGGGCCTTCTATGGTATTTACCAATGTAATTAACCCTAGAAGCAGTGTCAACAGAAAGTCTGAATATGCGCCTACACATATTAAAAAAGGTGTGTCGATAGGTGCTAATGCTACGATTGTATGTGGAACTACAATAGGCAAATACGCATTTATAGGTGCCGGTACTGTCGTAATTAAAGATATCCCAGATTATGCCCTTATTGTTGGTAATCCGGGAAAACAGATAGGTTGGATGAGTGAATATGGGGTAAGACTTACCTTCAATCAAGAAGGAATAGCTAAGTGCTCTCATACAGATTCTATATATAATTTAGAGAAAGGAGTTGTTAGCAAAAGAAAATAAACAAGTA
>CAZFJO010000051.1:13382-16609 GCA_964518915.1 uncultured Saprospiraceae bacterium | reverse complement strand
TTATTTCTAACCTGCTTATAATAAAAACATAATTAAAAAACTAAGTTTTATAGAGGAAATAAATTGGCGGAAACAAGTGTATCAAGTTTGACATACGCTATTCCATTCTTTTAGGGATTTAGATGAAATAAAACTGTATATTTATAGCATTAAGCTTTTATGTAGTTATGAAGACTCAAGAAACCAATATCAAGTACGATTTCACGAGTGAGGAATTCACTAATGTTTATAATGAGCTTAAGCATATGGCTCATAATAAACTTAGATATGAGTCAAAGTCGCTGACGCTAAACACAACCGATCTTGTCCACGAAGCTTACATGAAGCTATCCGCTCAGGATAAGTTTTCATTTCAAAACAAAGATCACTTTCTGGCCATTGCATCTACTGCAATGAGAAGGATACTGATAAATTATGCTAAGCAGAAAAAAGCACAAAAAAGAGGAGGGGATCAACTAAGAATTACACTTGCTGAAAATCAGATTGTCACTGCTGGCACCATGGATGAGCTTGTCCATCTAGATGAAGCCATAGACAGGTACCAAGCACTAAGTACACGTGGAAGTAAAATCATTGAATATTGGTTTTTCAGTGGCTTCAAGCAAAAAGAAATAGCCGGTATGATGGATATTTCTCTAGCAACAGTTAAAAGAGAATGGCAGACAGCCAGAACATGGTTAAGTAGAGAATTGAGACAACAGCTCAACTAGACATGCTATGCACGACAACCCTTCATGGTCTGAAATTATAGACACATTTTCTGAAATAAGTGACCTTTCGTTAGAAGAAAGAAAAATTGCCCTTGTAAAACTTAAAGAAAATTCACCCGCTATATACAGAGAAGTGGTAAGCCTACTGGATGAGCAAGAGGATCTGCACCCGTTGTTAGAAAATCAATTGGTAGAGTGGAATATGGATGACGATGAAGTCTTAATAGGTTCGATTGTTGGTCCATATAAATTGATTTCGTTGCTTGGTAGTGGAGGCATGGGTTCTGTTTTTTTAGGGGAGAGAGTCGATGGAGAGTTTGATCAGCATGTGGCGATTAAGCTTATCCGACCTGGACTATACAAGGATCACCTACAAGAGCAATTTAAGGAAGAAAGGCAGATTCTAGCTTCCTTAAAGCATGCATCAATCGCACAATTATACGATGGAGGAACATCAGCAGATGGTCGAGCTTATTTCATCATGGAGTATGTAGATGGATTACCTCTGGACGATTATCTTAAAAAGCACAATCCTCCACTCAAGAAGCGGTTAGATATTTTTCAACATATATGCGAAGGAATTGCTTACGCTCATGGTAATCTGGTTTTACATCTAGATATAAAGCCAGGTAATATTTTTATTTCTAAGGAAGGCAATATCAAGCTTCTAGATTTTGGGATATCTAAAAAAGTAGTTGATGAAAAAAGTGTATACCTGAAACAAGAAAATGGGAGTATTGGAAAATTTACTATTGGATTTGCGTCGCCTGAGCAACTTAACAAAGGGACCCTATCCACTAAGAGTGATGTCTATGCACTAGGTACCTTATTGTACTATATGGTTACAGATCGGTTGCCATATGGAGCGATGGATACGGACAGAAACAGTTATTTAGACTACAGGAAAAATAATTCACCTAAAGCGGCAAGTAATTCTACGACGATTTTTGAAAAGAAGACACTGAATGGTGACATAGATGCCATCATAGATAAGTCTATTGCGCTGGAACCAGATGATAGATATGATTCTGTACTTGCCCTTAAAGATGATATTTCGGCTTATTTAAGTGACCGTCCTATTTCACCGAGAAAATCAGAGAAAGGATATTTAGCCCTGCAATTCTATAAAAGAAATAAAGCTTCATTGCTTATTGCTCTTGCTTCCTTTCTGGCTATTTTATTTCTGGTAGTTATGTATACTATTTCCTTGCGGAAAGAAAGGAATACTGCCGTTTTGGAAAAAGAAAAAAAGCAAGAAGTAGTTGACATGATGGTTGGACTATTTGCGGAAGCGAGTCCTTATGCAACGCAAGGAAAAAGCGTTACTGTCGATACATTTATGTTAAATGCTACCAGTCAACTGCTAGAAACAGATGATGTAGATCCAGAAGTAAAAGGTGAGTTGTTGTGTATGCTCGGAGATGTATTTTCATCTCTCAATAACTACAATATGGCAGATAGTCTTCTATCTATAACAGAAGAAATTTTTCTAAGCGAAGGGGTAGGCGGATATAAGTTGGCATCTCTACAGAGAAATATTGCATCAATGATGTATAGCATAGGGGAGTATGAAAAGTCTAGAGATTATTCCCATAAAGCACTGGGTTTTTATAGAGACAATAATTTAGCAGAAGCTGCACACCTATATATAGAATTAGGAAATTTAGAAGGTACCGTTTCTGAGTATGCATTATCAGATTCTTTTTACGTTTTGGCTAAGAATATATATGAAGAAATTTACACTCCACCGCACGAAGACTTAGCAACAGTTTACACCAGTTTAGGTATCAATAAGCGGTACATGGAAGAATATGACGAAGCCGAAAAGTATTATCTGACTTCCTTAGATATGTGGCGACAACTGGTAGAAGAGCCTAATACTGAAATAGCATATAATCTCAACCATCTAGCGAGTAATTATTATAACCAACAGAAGTATGAGGAGGCGCTAAAGTATGCCGAAGAAGGCCTCGAACAGAGAATGGCAACCTTAGGAGATGAGCATATGGAAACCCTTGCCAGTGCTTCTAATGTTTCTCGGATCTTATCCGGAATGGAAGATTATGAGAAAGCGATTGGCAATTATCGTTTTATCATAAAAGGCGTTACGAATATTTACGGTAGAGAGCATCCATATGTATTTGGCTTGACTAGCTCTATGGGTGGTGCATATGCTTCTATGGAAAAATGGGATTCTTCTTTATATTATTTTTCTACAGCACTAGACATCTACGATGATATAGATGAAATTGCTGAAATAAGAAAAGAGCCCACTTTGAGAGGTATAGCCAATACGTATCTGAAGGTAAATGAACCAGGTGCTGCTATCCCTCATATTGAAGAAGGAATCCTAATTTTAGAAAGGAATGTGGATAAAGATGATATCAGAAGAGGCCAATCGTTGTATATATATGGTCAGTGTCTTCATCGCATGGGCAATAGAAAGTTTATCAAGAATTTGCAAGAAGCTAAAGATATTTTCTTGCTCCAGGAAGAAGGATATGAGTCACAGATAGC
>CAZFJO010000051.1:0-13282 GCA_964518915.1 uncultured Saprospiraceae bacterium | reverse complement strand
GGTCTTTTTCTATTCTTTTTTGCAGCTTTTAAATTTCTAGTATTCGTAGTACTCTTGGGTCGCTTTTTCTTAGCTGACCGGTGCGGTCGACCAGCGGTATAATGCTCCTTGTCATAAGGCATGCTTCTGGACAGGATTTTCACCCTTCTACCTTTTTTGGCTTTAGGGTCATATACCTTAAGACTTCCATCTGGTGTTATAACATATCCTTTAAGTTTTAATTTTTTATAGGCACTTTTATCGGTTGGTGAAAACACATTGTTTCCTTCTCCCAATTCAGGATCGAAACGACTGTGCGTGTGCACATCTGCAGCAAGATTGGCGGGTTCTGGACCTGGGTTTACACCTGAATCATCTCCTTGGGTAATTAAGTTGTAGAAGTATCTTTTTCCATTGTTTCCGGAATCCTCCCATTCGATGTAGGTATGATATTCTAGGTTGTCAAATATGGATATCCGATTGTAGACTTGACCGAAATCTTTAACGGCGGCAAGCTTAGAAGAGAATCTATCGTTAGGCAGTCTGCCATCATCATCTATAAAGGTGTGCGGGTTGTGAAACGAAAACGCATAGGGTGACCAGGAAGGCAGCTTGTGAGCCATCGGGTCTACAGAATTCCATAGCGAAGTTCTTGCATCGTAATATCTAGCGCCATAAAAATACTCTTCAGAGTCTTCGTCGTAGGACTTGTTGTTAAATCGATAGGACGACATATGACGGTCTTCACCTTTTTCTTCTAACAGTATTTCCCCGAATGGTGAGTACAAGATTGATGATTGAGGCTCACCATTGTTGTCTGTAATTAATATGGTACTGTGTACGTGATCTTGATGGAGATAGCTACTCACGATTTCAGTAGAAATTCGATAAGGTTGAAAACCAAAGCCAGCTTTTACATTTTCATTATTGAGGGAATCTGTTGTATACCATACGGGTGCTCCAGGTGCACCTGTCGTATCCGGATTGTAGGTTGGTTGTGGCCAGTTTCTGGGCGGTGCATTATAGGATGTCAGTTGAGCAATCGGCAGAGGTTTTCCGGTCTGCTCAGGCTGCCCATAATATCCTTGTAGGGTAGGAGGGCCGGGAGGGACTCCTAAAGCAGTATAATGATTGTCTACAGACCCTTGTAGATCTTGCATGCGCTTGATGTAATTCTTGTTGCCTGCAACGATGTTTCCACTCGGCCAGAACTTATTGTCAAAGTTTCCTAGACCTGCCTTAATCAGAAATCGATGCCCACCGAGATAATAGTGCTTATAAAAACCATGTTGGTTTTTAACAAAATAGGGACTGACGTTGGCCGTAAAATCATTGTGATGGTCTATTGCTCCAGAGGGTTCGCCATTGATGAAGACACCTTGGATCCCACCACTGCTTCGCACTACGCGCTCGCCAGATGCATCATAGGTGACTTTCATGATATCGCCATCTGCTGATCTTCCCATCATCCGGTTTTCTTCGTCCCAGATCATAGAAGTATATCTAAAAATACCATTGCCTGAGGAACCAGTTACATTCCCGTTGGCATCATGGGTATAGAATTTTCCACCAATTTCACTCGCCGTATGGGGTCTCGCTTTATCGTATTGATAATCTAAAATCCATGATTTAGTTCCGAGAGAATCTTGCGGATTTTCAATAGTCTGAGCCTTTGTTCTTATGTTGTGTATGTCGTCATAGTCCAGGAACATAGAATAGGTCATGTCATCCTCGTTTCTAGAAAGAGACCCAGAGATATTCTCAATCCGATATACGGGATCATACTTATAATTGAGTGTAGAATTCAATTGGCCTTGACGTCCAGGAACAGTTGTAGAGTAAGCTGCTTGTGAGATATGTCCCTCAAGGTTTAAATCTAGATTTACAGATGCTAAGGTTTCATTGCCTAGTGCCGTCTGCATGATTCTCAACCGTCTATCTTCACTGCCATATCCGTGTGATGTCACTACGCCATTCCCGTATTTCATGAAGGTGGGTTGCCCAAATTTGTCATAGCCTACTTCTTCGATGTATGTATACTTCTGACCGGCCTTTTCTCCTATTACGGATATTGTATTCCCTGCTTCATCATATTGGTAGGTGACCAGTTCTGCGTCCGGGTAGATCATTTCTTTAATTCTTCCCCATGTATCAAATCTGTTTTCCCATACATAGGTTTCAAGATTGGCTCCATTGATTAAAACCGAACGAATGATTTTTTCTGCTTGTCCATATTCATCGAAGAAAAATTCTTGTCCCCCCGAAGCATCTTCTTGTAACCAGATGCGTCCAGCTCGATTAAAGGGATCTCCTGGATTACCATAGTGATACTGAACTCTATTAAATATGTGTTTAGGATAGTCAATCTGGATCAGCCTTTCCTTGTCATACTGATACGTGATGCCTCCACCATCCGGAATGGTCTGTCTTATGTTCTCTGTTGTTTTCTTAATGATATTACCTGCCAGATCGAAAATGAGATCTGTTCTACCTGCATCAGGGTGATCTATAGATATATTTCTACCTAGCCAATCATAATCGTATACAGTCTGATTGCCCTCTGCATCTCTAGATGAAATCAGTTCATCGACTCCGTTGAATGTATAAGTCGTCCATATATCTCCATCAGGACCGTGCCATCTGTTGGCAATTTCTCTACCCATGGCATCGTAGTACTTGTCGTTCATTTCCCCGTTAGCGTCAACGACATGGGTTTTAAATGACTTCTTATTGTCTACTTCGGATGTAATAGAATAACTAATCATGTTTTCACCTGAATTAGGAAAGCTTATGTGTGTTACTCGATCTAGAACATCGTATTGATAGACAACAGGCTTTACGTTATCAACGTCAGTAACGAATCGATCCTTCGTACTTATGGGTGAAGTAGTAGGGTAGTGTGTGCTTCTCCTCCGTCCTAGACAATCATAGGTGCTCAGTCCTGATACAATCATCATAGGTGCCGCTTGAGCATTTTCATTCATCTGGATGATTCCAGATCTCTTGTTCTGAACTTCTCTCTGAATACCGTCTATAAATCTATAGTACTCTAATTCATTTTCCTGACCTGGATTGAAATACCCTGTAAAGGCATAAGCAACTTCTGCATCCGGAAAGTATTCATATCGGATGGTCTGAGGTATATCTTCTAATTGTTCCTTAGGCCCAGTTATACTTGTATATCGTCCTCGATTATCTATCTGAAAATTTATACCATGACCATTCATGTCCGTTCTAGCCATCAACTTATCATACCGAAAATCAAATGAATCACGTGAACTGTATCCGTAGTTGTCCGCAGTATTGACTATCTTATCATGGATTACATCGTCATATATATAAGTGTATTCTAGTCGTTCACCTTTTAGATTTTCTGGCCGTGTCAATTGAGTAATGCGACCATACGTATTGTATTTTATATTGGAAGTAGCTATGGTTCCATCTTCGAGGGTGTTGTCGACTTGTATGACATTTCCTTTATCATCGATCAGTTGCTTCATCCGACGAGCCAGTCCATCTATCATGTATTCATCAGTGGTATTAACCACGTCATACCGAGAGATCTCATCTTGCGCATAATAAGTCTTATGTAATTCCAGTAGTTGATCTTCAGATCCATCTCCTAAGTATACTGTGAGCGTCGTGTTTCCCTTGATGTCGTACTCGTATTGTGTGGAAGTACTGATTCCGGGTGCAGGTTCACCCTCATATTGAATCTCTCTTTCTTCCACCAGAGCTGGGAAGGCTAGTCCTGCATTGTTGCTGCCATAAGTAGGAGGTAATATGGTTCCATTGAGTACTTCAAGCAAGGCATATAAGTATTCTGTAACCATGTATATATTGCCTTCTGCATCTTGCTGGGTAACAGATTTTAACTTTCCCTTTAAGTAGAAGTTGTCGTTGTGAAAATTATATACGACTTGTCTGGCCACTTCATCATTCTGTTCTGTATTAAGCTGGCTATCTATTACTTTTTCAAAACCATAAAATTGTCTTTCGTTTCGATTAAAGAAGCCTTGCTCATAAGTGTATTCGTTCCTTATATAATCTGCCCCGTCTCCTTCTACACCATCATATACTTCCAGCTCTGAGAAAGCCCATAGAGGGTGAGGGTTCTGTAAATCATTGACAACGGGTTTGTAGTTAATGGTTGTAACTGACCCTAGAGGTTGATTGATTCTTCGCAATAAATTCGTACGTCCTATATTAGATTTTCTTACTTGAAGATTTCCATCATCATCAGAGGTTAGAATGTCTGGAAATCCATCATTGTTTATGTCAGATATTTCGTTTAGCGGTCGGTCTACGCCTCGCCCAAATGAAGTTGAAGGATTAACACAGAATCTTGTAAAAATAATAGGAACAGGAATACATACTGTAAATGCTGCATTTACAGATTCTCCAGTGGAAGAACCTTCGTCCATTTTAGTCAATCCATCCCATGATTGAGGAGATGTAAATCCATTGCCATTGTTGAATCTGACCCTCATCGGTTCGCCTGATAAAATGATGTCTACTAAGCCATCTCCATTTACATCTTGGATGGCATGTGTAGTATGGTACTCTGTCCGAGACGAACTTATACCACCTGCAATGCTATTGCTGCTGACGTTGACTCCTACACCTCCTCCATAATCAATACTTACGCCCTTACGTATAAATTCGAATCCCCAGTTTTCCCTCGGCCCAAAACGGTACCCATAGTTTAAAGCAACATCTCCTCCTTTATATACTTTATCCGGAAGACCATCTCCATTCATATCTAACCACGAGTGTTCTGTCTGATCATTGTCGTCAGTAAAACTGGCACTGATTCCGACACCGCCTCGAGAAGAGCGGGTGGAGCTTTTCGATTTAGTTGTTGATTTATTGGTCTTGGATTTTCTTCTAGCCGTTTTCCGCACTGACCCTGCTCCAGCTGTTCCGCCAGAATTGGTAGGACTAGAATGAGCGAATGTCCCTCCCAAGGTAAATCCTGTAGCATTGCTTTTAGCATAGTGGTTGCCTAGGTTGTGGTTGATGGCATTCTCTTGTAATCCTCCTCTGGGATTGGTATACTGGATACTCTTACCCGTGACAATGTCAGGATATCCATCACCATTAAAATCTTTAAAGTCGATGATATTCGTGGATGTGGCCCAGGCCTTACTACCTGAAGCACTGGCGGGACCGAAAGACAAGCCTCCAGCAACTGCTCGGAGGGTATTGTTGATGATGATGTTCGGAGCAGAAGCTCCAGTACCAGAAGAGACTTGATTACTGAGTAAAATATTATCTTCTCCCATCCTAGAACTACTGATGGTGGTAGCCGTCACAAAGGTGAGGTCATCAGAACCACGCCAGGCTTCTGCTTTAGCATCAGAAAACATCAGAACAAAGGTAGAGGATACAGGATTGTAGGCTCCGTCAATATTGGTTGTATCTACATTTTCATAGTCGAAATCATCGTCAATGTCAGAATTTTCTAAGGTCAGTAAGGATTCATTGATAGGAAGGATTCCGCGTAAGCCATTTCCGTTGTAGGTGAAATGTCCCCATCCGCGATATAACGATCCGAAGATCTCATCGTCTTCATGGATAGAAGTAAATAAACCAGGTTGCACCCTTGTATCTGGGCCATCTTCTTTAATGGTTATTCTTCCTTCTGAGACGGAAAACCCTTCTTCGAAATCTGGGATAGACACTTCAAAATATAAACTATCACCTAGTGGCAAGTTTACTTCAAATACCTCAACATACTCTGGAAGAGTTATTAAAATGTCTTTCTTAAAAACTATTCCCTTAATGGTCTTAATGGTAAATGTAGCCGGAGCCTGAGACAGAACAGTTAAATTACGGAGAATCCCCAATTCTACTTCTACAGTTCCATTTTCCTGATGTATATAGGGCTCCCCTTTCTGAATAACATGGTTGTACATGCTATAATCTGGAGCAGGACAGAAAGAAATAGTAGGATTTCCATCCTCATCGTTTACCTCCATTCCTGACTGGGTTGACAAGTAATAGATTCTAGGATTCCAGTTGATTTCACTCCATTCTACATTAGAATCAGATATCACTTCAAACAATATTTCATAATCCTTGATTACAGCAATGCTATCCAGTCCGATAGGCCCATCGTAGGTTTCATGCTCTGCAAGATTAAGTGTATAGATAGGAAGTTTTAAACCATTGATAATCTGACTTACAACAACTTTTATACTGTCTGAAGTTACCGGTTTAGAAAAATTGCCTTCTACTCGAAGTAGGCCGGTAAAGGGCATTTTTACCATCTGACAGGAAGCGGTTATAAAGTCTTCTGAGCACTGGAATTGATAACTTCTTTTGGCTGTAGGGTCGAGCGTGCTTACATCTTGATCATGATATGTTATCACCGGATCCCAATTGACTTGATCGTAGGCTCCATCGTAACGAGATTGTACCCTGAAGTAGATCTGATCTCCTGCCCTGACTTCGATTCTGGTTAGGCCAGTAGGCGTTTTAACGGCATAGTCATCTGGTCCGATGGAAGCGTTCCATACAACAGCATTTTTGGCTTGAATAGAAACTGTAACACCATCCGCAGTGGTATATTCTTGTCTTTCTTCTGAAGTGTTTTCAATAAGTCTGACCGGAGCGTGGATAGATATTTCTCCATCGTAAGGGGCCTTCCACATTCTTACTACATCGTGCAGTGGGAAATCATTTTCTAGTTGTTGTTGCTGGTCTGGATCGTTGTCAAATAGGTCTCCATCTATCGCGAAACCCGTATTTATAGGGTTAGCAGTTATCCCACTATTTCTCGTAAATTCCGGTATACCGTCTTCATTGATAAAGTTGAAATACACTTTTCCCCGCTGGACGATGTCTATTAATTCGTCTCCATTGTAATCGGTAAAATAGGTAGTTATGTTGGTTTTTGTTTTTTCATCGTTGTAACCTACAAAGCCTCCGGGAGGATGTCCTTCTACGCCTATGATGGTTCCACTTGAAGTAAATTCACTGAATTGAGTAATGCCGTTTATCAATGTTCTACTTCCATAGTTGCCATTCCTAAGGTTCTTTCGATAATACATTTTATTGCTCTGGCAGAAGACTTTATCTGAATATCCATCTCCATCGAGATCAACCATAGTTACGATGCCTTCTCCACTGGAATTGGTAGCGAAAAAACTTCCACCGACAGATATGTCTTTAGTAGCAAGACTTCCGATCGGACCGACCGTAATGGCAGATCCACCTACAAAACTAGTAGACTCTGTACCTCCCAGCGCAGAAGTATGACCCGTAAATCCTGGGATAGGGTTGATAATGTTGCCAGATAAATTGTCACTTGGAAGATTATAGTTTTCAGTAGAGCCGTAAGGGTTGTTGTCTTTTAAGTCATTGTAATACTCGAAACCGTGCTGGTAGAATAGTTGGTCTTCGTTGTCATATTCTGCAATCGACTCAAGGAGTGACTTATTAAATTGTCCGACTGTATATTCTAGAGAATAACTTCTGAGAAGTTCTGATTCAAAGTACACTTCGATTTTTCTGAGTAAATCTGCGGTAACATTCTTGAAACCATAATTGGCATCGATATCTACATCAGGGCGTAGTCCCTCTCCCAGCTCGCTGTCTCTCATAAAACGAACATGATATTTTCCTTTCTCTCTATTAAAACCCGTATAATAAATGTGAGATAAGTAAATTTCTCTTCCGAGAACTTGGCTAGAAGGGATTCCAGAATCTAAAGCCACCTCATACTCGAAAATGATATTATTACCATGTACATCTTCTATCATGGTTACTTGCCACGTAGCTATGTTCCCTACATCGTCCATTAATACTGCTGAAGGATCAAAACCCGTCGTAGGATTGCCACCATAGAAATTCTTAGTGCCATCTTTTTCTGTGATTTCCCACCAGTACGCTTTTGTGCTTGAACCATGACGGATGATCTCCATAAAGTCGCCTTCAACTCTAGGATAAAATACCTTATCAGATTTACGATCCTCGACGATGTCCCGATGTGCTACAGGATATAACATATCTCCATCCAGACTATAGGTTTCTGTTTCTTGTTGACTGTTGTAACGTGGTACACCCCATCTTGTCTCTACTTCGATGGCGCTCATCATCAAGTCCCAGCCGTGACCTAACCAAGTGTGTGCATTGCTGCTGCTGTAGTTAATAGATATATCGGGAGAAAGACCCATCCTTCCTTCTGGTATCTTTATCTCGAAATTGAGATTGGCGGTACCTAGATTATTAGGGGTAGGTGGATCTATAAGCTGAATACCATCAGAAGGATCTGCAGGAGAAAAACTACCCATGGCGTTTTCATCCATAAGGTATGTGGCGGGCACGTCTCCTGGGTTCTGAGCAACCAAATTGAAGGTGCAGAATAACAAAAATATATGTAGGGTTATTGACTTCATTTTACAACGAATTTTCTGGTAATGACCTCCTCTTCTGATCGAAAAGAAAGCAAGTACAATCCAGGTGCAGATATATGCCCGTGGACGAAATGGGTACGATTAATAGGTAAGTATTTTTCTTGTATAACCTTGCCTTGTATGTCTGAGATGGTCATCCATAACGGGCTTTCTTTTTTCAGATCTATCTCTACTTGAAAGTATCCGTCTAGGGTAGGATTAGGGAATAATTGAATGTCTTGAAAAACATAAGACTCAGTATCTTTTACGTGGAGGGTATGCCAGTATTTGCAACCCTTGGATTCGATAACGAGGGTATACACTCCTGCTTCGGTGATACTGATGTCGGAAGTAGAAGAGACTTGATTCCCACCGAAGAACCACTGATAGTTGTAGTCTTTATTTTCAGATCCAAAATCTAGATTAAGTTCTTTTCCTTCTATCAGGTATTCTGTAGAAGGCAAGTGATCAATTTCTTGATTGAACCCTTGCTGATAGAAAGAGGAACGATATGTAGAACCTCTATTATCTTTAATTTTTATCTCATACTTACCTTGTGACAATCTCTTTAGTTCTGCTACATCATGGTTGTATAAGACCTGGTTGTCGACCATGACATCTTCGTTGTATACCTCTACATTAAAAGGAGGATTACCACCTATTATTCTATAAGGTATAGCACTTTCATTGTCCGTGCAAGAAGGTTGGCGATGGTCCATTACGGCATACATTTCAGGTGCTTCTATGATGGAGAAAACATCACTTCCAGAGCCATCGATATCCCATATTATGTTGCTGAAAATAAGTCTGTTGCTTTTCTGATCTGCCCGAAAGAAGTCTAGGGATGACAGGTCATTGCTTTCCGTTCCTTGGCGGTTGACTTGTAGCCAGAATTGTCCATCCTTATTTAATTCTAGATCGCCTTGATTCCATGACAGATCGGTTTTTCTATGGTTACCAGTAGCGTGGATGACCCACGATCTTTCCATCTTATATACATCTTCCGATACGATGTGATCCAGTGCTTTACGGCCACCATTGCTACGCATACTTTTATAGCCGAGACTGGAGCCCTCATCGATTGATGAGAAGGCCAGGTTTAAGAAGCCCGTTGTCTCAGTAGAGGTAGAACTGGGTTGACTAAAATTGTTGCTGGGGTCAATACCTATGACAGTTATATTTTTGTTGAAATCGGCAAGGTCATTAATCGGCCACAGTGGTTGTCCGTATAAGTCTGTATAAGCACCTATGGCATTTCTTAAGGTGAGTCCATACTTAATGGCTAGGTAAGATTCTACTTGATGCTTTTCTGAGGGAGATAGTGTCCGGTCGTAAATGATCATTTCATAGAATATGCCACTGAACCCACTTACCGGTAAGTTGTGGTAGATTGGTTTTTTTCCTATCCGCAGTATCTCCGGAGACTGAGAACCTCTATAGGATTGTTGACTATGGATATAGGTGTTAATCTGTGGGGTGCGCGTATTGACCACGGGAAAGTTCATATAATTGACGGCACTGAGGTCCGCGAATCTGTGTGAAGTCAATAGCAGTTGGTGATCTTTCTGGCTATCAAGGCTATAGATGCATTGCTCTTCGGTAGAAGAAAGGTGATAAACAGTAAAGATAGTAAGATCACTTCCCTTGAGACCATCGAGGGGAATTTCGATGTTGGTATTTTCCTGCCAGAGAATACCTGGACGATGGTTGATGAAAGAAAGTGAACCTTCGTATAGAGGTTCTCCATTTTCTGAGTCGACCAATATTCCAGTATGTGGATTGTCTGTTGTTACTTGTAGCCAGGTTTTCATCCCAGCGATTCCGCCGGGATGAATTGCCTGACCATATGTAGTAATCCAAAAACTTGTTAATGCAAAAATCCAGGTTATCCTTTTCATAGCACATTATTTTGGGGTTAGTCCACGAAAGGTATTAGATACGTCACCGTAACTTGAATTGAATTACTGAGGTTGTCATTCTCGATAAAGAAAAATCCATTTGCTTGGGTTTCCAATACATCTACGACTCCTAAGTTGTATCGGAATTCTATACCTAGCCCCATTTCTGCATCATATCCTATTCCTCCACTGAGGGAGAAGTTGTTTTTTCCTTTTAAGACTTCACGCAAACTCTGTTGAATCTGGAGATCGGGACCTAGTTCGGGCATGTTAGACTTATAAGTTAAGCTGGTCCGGGTAAGGTTGAGTCCGAGGGTGGGCCCTAGATTGAAGAATGCACCTCTGGTTAGGTACATTTTAATCATCATGCTTATGTTGAGATACTGATAGTTGAAATCTATGGTGTAATCGAGATCATTGACATCCATATAACGAAAGTCTGCTCCACCGATGGCATAAGATATTTCTGGTTGAATCGCAAGTCTACTGTCTTTAAATCTATGGTATACTGAGAATCCTGCGGTTATGCCTTTCCGTCTTACGATAGATGTAGAATAGGTGTCTACTGGAAATACAGGCCTGATAATGGTAGAAGCTATATCGCTGACATCCGATAAGATAGCCCCAGCTTTAAAGCCGTAGAAAAATTTTCCATCTTCTACTTGAGAGAATGCTACATTCAATGAAAATAATAGCATTGCAATAGGTGCAATTGTTCGCAACATGGTTGTTATTTTTTGGATTACAAAACCCATAAGAAACTTGGTTCATCTCTTATCGATATTTCAAGCAGAATCATACTACCTATCCTGCTCTACTAAAACTACGCAACTTTTTTTTCGAAAAGAGCTCACGCTTTTAGTGTTTTTTCAATTTATTATTGATTTAGGTACATGTTTTTAATTCTTGAAGACGGTACACTTAAACTAAGAAGATGTAAAGGACAAGAATAGAGGAGTTGATTTTATGGGCCTAAGGAAGGAGTAATTATCTTATTGTGACCTCTTACAATAACAAGATTCTGAGCATCTGTGCTTCAAGGAATAGCCTAGAAATGTAAGAAATGATGCACACCTTTCTTGGGCAGACAGGTATAAGTTATCGTGAATTATCTTGAAGAAATATATTACTCCACAACCGGTAAGGTTTTCGATTTACCGAGCTTAGGCTTGCGGAAGGATTTATCCAACCATCTTACTTTAATGAAATAATAGAATACACCTGCGATTAGATATCCGATAATATAGTTCGTGCTTAGATAACCCTTGAACGGGTCTACAGAGCCATCAAGTGTACTTAATATACTTGCTGACAAGATGTACAGCAGAATTGCGAAGGCAATTGCATGGAACATCATACTAGATATGAAATCCCATATAATGGAGATTACACTCTTTTTACTCATTGGTCAAATAATTTTATCGGGAGTGCTGTTAAGATACGTATTAATAAATGAATAATCTAAAGACTTTCTTATTTTCTTTCTTAGAACGGACAATTACAATTCAATTTGGATTAATACCGAGTAATAAGATTCTTAAAGGATCTGTTTCGAAGAGACAATTCCTTAGTTTTGCTTAAGATATGAAAAGCGAAAAAATGATGGATCATACACAGTCCTATGAGAGCAATGAATTAATAGATAGGCTACCGAAACACCTAAAACAGTTTATCCTGGATCAGGATTATGAGGGATACTCTCCGATCAACCAAGCGGTATGGAGGTATGTGATGAGGAAGAACATCAGTTACTTATCAGAAGTCGCGCATGAATCTTATCTGGAAGGATTGCGCAAGACAGGAATAGGCATAGAGGAGATTCCTAGCATGTATGGTATGAATCGGATTCTTAAGGAGATAGGATGGGCTGCAGTAGCTGTCGATGGGTTTATTCCTCCTAATGCGTTTATGGAATTTCAAGCATACAAGGTATTGGTTATTGCTTCTGATATCAGACAATTAGAGAACATTGAATATACACCAGCACCAGACATTATACACGAAGCTGCTGGACATGCTCCGATCATAGCTAATCCAGACTACGCGGAATATTTGAGGAGGCTCGGCGACATCGGAGCTAGAGCCATTATGTCTCGACACGATATTAAATTGTATGAAGCTGTCAGGAAATTGTCGATCTTAAAAGAAGCGGAGGGAGTAGACCCAGAAGAAATTAAAAAGGCTCAAGTGGAAGTGGATGTGCTTCAGAATGAAGAAGTAGAATTTTCAGAAATGTCGATGATGAGAAACCTACAGTGGTGGTCTGTAGAGTATGGTTTAATAGGATCTATGACAGATCCAAAGATCTATGGAGCAGGACTGCTTTCTTCCATCGGAGAAAGTAAGTGGTGCATGAGTGACGATGTGGAGAAGCTGCCTTACAGCCATGAAGCGGCGTACCAAGGCTTCGATATCACCAAGCCGCAGAAACAACTTTATGTAACGCCAGACTTTTCCTATCTGATGGAAGTCCTAGAACAATTTGCCAATACGCTCAGTCTTCGAAAAGGAGGGACAAGTGGAATCCGTAAGTTGATAGAATCAGGAATGGTCGGTACCATAGAACTGAATACTGGATTGCAAGTGTCTGGTCAGTTTTCAGATGTGATTGTCAATGATGACAATGATGTGATTTTCTTCAGAACCGTCGGTCCTTCGGCACTGGCCTACCGAGAGAAAGAATTGATCGGGCATGGCATAGCTAATCATCAGAACGGTTTTAGTTCTCCACTGGGAAAGTTAAGAAACATCAATCTTGCCATTGAAGACATGGGCCCTTATGATCTTAAAGCATACAACTTTTACGATGGCAAGTCGTTGTCTTTCCAATACGAAAGCGGGGTTAAAGTAGAAGGGATGAATGTTACTGGAATCAGAAACATCCAAGGGAAGCTGATGGTTATACAGTTGAAAGAATGTACCATTACTTATCGCGATGAAGTCTTATTTACTCCTGATAATGGTATGATGGATATAGTAGTCGGAAGCGAAATAATTGCCGCTTAC
>CAZFJO010000050.1:0-16660 GCA_964518915.1 uncultured Saprospiraceae bacterium | reverse complement strand
CCCCCATAGTATTAGAACTGTTAGAAACTTGAAGTTCTAACAGTTTTACTCCCATATTTCTACAGCAACATTATCAACATAAATATCAATAGATTCATTATGTTCCAAATATACTTTTAAAATAGCATCTTCCTGTAAATTGGGTACATGCGAAAAGAAGCTTACTTGATCCCATATTTGACCTTTCCAATTTCCCCAAAAGTTATTCCCTTCATTAGCAATCTTATTATCTATACGGATTCTTCTGGTTTTCAAGCCTTTATGCTCAGCAGTTTCAAAACGAATAGCTGCCATAGAAGATTGATATAATGTAGCACTTCCAGTATCTTTCAATGCCCAAAAATGTAGTTTGATAGATTGTCCTTTTTTCAAACCAAGTTCTTTGGCTGTTTTTTCCAATAAAATCCATCGCTTTGGTTCTTTTAATTGATAAGCATGTTGTCCAGATTTAGCTTCTTTGGTAGTTGTTGTAATTCCGATAGTATTTGCTTCAAAATCGTTAAAGTAGAGCATTTCTTTTAAGGTTAGGTCGTTTGTATCAGGTTGCCATTCACCACAATCATATAGAATCAAATCTTCGGCATCCAACTGCGTTTTGGTCATGGTAGACACAAAAAATTCAAACCGACTTGCTTCTGGACGAAATAAGCCTCTATAAAACTGCCAACTCTGTAAAAGATTAAGGTATATAAAGAAAATAGCAAACAGCCAACTTAAGTAATATACCCATTTCCTATCTCTAATAAACCACCAATAAGTCGCTAATGAGAAACTCAATAAACCATAGGTCTCCACCATTGGACGAGCACCAAATCCATTGATATAATA
Source organism: uncultured Saprospiraceae bacterium (assembly GCA_964518915.1). Classification (GTDB taxonomy): domain Bacteria; phylum Bacteroidota; class Bacteroidia; order Chitinophagales; family Saprospiraceae; genus JABDLO01. The sequence continues at coordinate 15,832 of CAZFJO010000050.1, read as the reverse complement.
CCAACACCACCAACTAAAAGTGATGTAAATATGTAGGGCTAAAAATACTAAAATCGGTAGTCGTCCAATCTCTTTTTTTTTTAGAAAAAACAATCCAATCAAAGCAAAATACATCATTGGTGTATAGGCTAACCATCCATTTTTAAAACTAAATAAACCTCTAATAATTTCAGGTTTGGTAAAATTAAAACCTTCATTGGTATAGCTATAATAGAGAAATTGACCAGTCAGTTTATACCAATACCAACATTGAGGAATCGCAAAAAGAGCAGTTATTACAACAATGCTCATTATTTTATAAAAATGTTGTTTTAAAAAATCTCTTCTTTCTTTTAAGAGCGTAATGTTTAGGCGGCTCATTCCCCAAAGAAGGGGCGCCAATGCAATGATAATTTCAACGGGTCGAATCAATATAATTAACCCTAAAGCAATTCCTAAACAAATCACATTTCTCCATTGCTGATTTTCGTATAATCGAACCGTTTGATCCAGTACAAGTATGTGCAAAAAGAATAAGGTCGCATGCGCCATTGCACTATGATAGGTTGTAAAAAAGAATAGATTGGTTCCAAAAGCTAATAGCAGTAAGGTCCAAGCAGTTATCTTATCTTCAAACCACCGTAAGAGTAAGTTACGCAACAAGCACAAACCTAAAAGTCCATAAAAAAAGCCTGAAAAGTAATGTGCAAATCGATAAATGAGCGAAAAACCATCCGGTGAGTAGTCTAGAATAGGTGCTGAAAAATGAGCCAACGCAAAAAAGGGGGCAATCATAATCGCTAAACCACAGGTGTACTTGATGACTTTGTTACCGGTTTCAGCAGTGCTAACAATCAGTTGATCTTCATAATAATTTTCATTAAAAGAACGCTCCAGGTGATTACTTCTAGCCAGATTGGTTTGTTTTAGAGTTGGTAAATCATCATAAATAAAAGCAGCCGGTAAGTAAGAATAATATCCTAGCGGATCACCACCTTTTGCACCATTCTCCCACATACTAAAATAAAGAAATGCTGATAAATAGCCGATACTAATCAGCACTAAAGTAAAGGTGGAATATGATTGTTTAATCATTAACAAAAATCGATTTAAAGGCGAAGTAAAGTACAACATGAATAAATTTACTTCGTGCCCGGCGGCTTGACTTGATTTGATTGGACTTCGAATCCAATCAAATCAAAAAAGGGTTTTTAAAGGGAGAGCCAAAATCAATTTTCAAAGAAAATCGATTTTGGCTCTCCCTTTAAATCCCCCTTTTACAAATTTTTCCGTTCGATACGGAAAAATTTGTTGGGCACGTCTAGCTTAGAAATGGTTCAAAAATAAATTTACATTCCTCTGCTTGTTCTTTTTCCCTCCTGCGGCGTTGAAAAGCCTCGCCGATGCCCTGCATCGCCTACGTTTTTCACCTTGCAGAAGAAAAAAATAACTGCGCATAGGAAACGCAATTTATTTCTGAATCATTCCTTAGAAAGCTTATAAGGCGAAGCTACCAATCATCTATCATATCCTACGGTTTAAACTCGATAAGATCCGGAAACTCCTGGATGAAGTGAAAGAGAAAATCAGTAGTTATGACCTAAATAATAGAGAGTCAGAAGAATACAAATACTTGATTAAAGTTCTTCAGAAGTTATTGTCTGAAAGAAATGACATTGCTGCAGAGCTTAATACGGTTGTTTTGTAATTAGATGCTAACTCTAGGAACTAGAGACCAAGCTCTGGCTCCGAACTTTTTCCTTACCTCATTGATGAAGTTTTCTAGATCCTTTTCTTCACACAAGTATCTGATTCCTACCCGCTTGACATCGTTGTAGTTGTCATCATAAGGGGTATAGCCTGCCCTCCTTATTCTATCAAGCATCTCCATGGCATTAATCGTTTTAGAGAAAGCACCGACGATAATGATACATTCCGTTCTTGCGTCAGGTTCAGCTATTTTTATAGCTGCCGAATCGAATGGAACTTCTTCCGCAATGGAATCCGAGAGTTCAGCTGATTCTTTAATATCAGCAGAGCGGTCCTCATACTTAATTTCGTCTTTAGTTGAGTCTTGCTCTGCTGATGTGTGTTCTACAGCATAGGGATCAGCATGGATTGAAGGATCGATATACTGATGGTAAGCCCATACAAGTAATCCTCCCAGCAAAAAGCCGCAGAGGTAGTTCACCCACTCTCCTTTCCAGATGCTTAAGTCCGCTGTAGTTGTATCATCCGAAATAGATTTTCTCTTTTCATATTGAGAAATACGTTCTACTGGGGTTATCGGAATGGAATTCAGTTTTGATTTAAGGTTGAGTAATGCCGATTCAGAAGGAATAAATTCTTTCTTCCCGTCTTTCAATTCCAAAAACCCGATGGATGATAGCTTAACTATCTTATAATTTAGAAGTTGATTTAGTAAGGTCTCCGTATACTTATCTACGACTTGCTGTGCCATATCCGTAGACAATCGCTCATTTTTTTCAATAAGCTTTACAAGTTGGTTGAAGTTATCTGTAGATTCTGAAAAAACAATCGATGCCTTTGGAGGCTCTAGTTTTTCTTTAGATGGAGCAAAGAACGCCTCTTCCCTGTGTATGGACACAGTACCGATGCTCTTGAGAGCCACATACCCAGATCTCTGGAGTAAATAGTCTATGTATCGCCCGATGTCTATCTGCATTCTTTGGTTTTGTAAAATCCGTTAAACCAAGACAAATCTTGATCCAAACTTGTCCGAAACCCAATAATTATATGGTGTAAGGTCTATGACTTTCAGACGGTAGCAAATATATGATAAAATAGCTTTATACGTTGAGCCCAATGAGAATAATCCATATAAACGAAAGTTTTAATATGTAACCATCAAAATGTTGTTCTTCAGGAAATTGTAAAAATTTTTAAAAAAAGATAAGCTCTTCAATGTGTGTATATGCCGGCAGACCCATTTTTCTTAAGTTTACAGCCATAATCATCAATTATATACTGAAAAATGGAAAGGTCGGTTTCAAGTGCGCTATATTCTGAAGCGAAAAAATTATTCCCTGGTGGTGTAAATTCTCCCGTGCGGGCGTTTAAGTCTGTGTATGGTCCTCCCCTTTTTATAAAAGAAGGAAATGGATCTAGAATAACGGATGAGGATGGCAATACATTTCTTGATTTTTGTTGTTCTTGGGGTCCCCTTATTCTGGGCCATAACAACGAGAAAATTAGAGAAGAAGTTATAAGCACTGTACGAAAAGGGACTTCCTTCGGTACACCTAATAGATTAGGCAATCAACTAGGTGCATTGATTATTGACAACCACCGTTATATAGAGCGGATTCGTTTTGTTTCTTCTGGGACAGAGGCAGTCATGTCGGCGATTAGACTTGCACGTGGGTATACAGGTAAGAACAAGATATTGAAATTCGAAGGTTGTTACCATGGACATGTAGATTCATTAATGGTTAAAGCTGGATCTGGTCTGGTAACATTTGGCGTATCTACATCCGCCGGTATCCCGCAAGGCTTCACACAAGAAACAATGGTCCTGCCACTCGATGATTTAACTGCATTAGAACAAAGTATTAAAACCATAAAAGACGATTTAGCTGCCATCATCATAGAACCTATCCCTGCTAATAATGGGTTATTGCTCCAGGATTCTGGTTATCTTTCTGCATTGCGGAAGCTGTGTAGTGATTATGATATCCTCCTTATTTTTGATGAAGTAATCAGTGGGTTTCGAGTGGGATTTGAAGGAGCTGCTGGATATTATGGCATCCAGCCAGATATCATCACCTTCGGTAAGATAATAGGTGGAGGTATGCCTGTAGGCGCATATGCAGCTTCAGAAAAAATTATGGCCTGCGTTGCCCCAGAAGGTGCTGTATACCAAGCCGGTACTTTAAGTGCGAACCCGGTTGCCATGGCCGCTGGGAAAGCAGCCTTAGAGCAGTTGCTTGAGCCAGGATTCTATCATGACATGGAGGAAAAGACCCAGACTTTCGTGAAGTCTATTATGGATTATGCAAGTAGTAAAAATTACAATGTCCGGATTCAACACATAGGATCCATATTCTGGATAGCTTTTACAGAAGATCGAATTAAAGTTGCAGATGAGATCGATCCTTATTCTATGGAGTTGTTTAAAAAGCTACATAAGTACTTACTTGATCATGGGGTTTACCTCGGGCCTTCTGGTTATGAAGTAGGCTTCATATCTGCAGCTCATACGAAAGAAGACCTACAAATTGCGGCCGATAAGATATGCGCTGCACTTGATTATGTATATGAATCAGCAACATGATTTGGAAACGGCCATTTTTCGGAAGAATTCTCCTAGTGTACATGTTGCTTGCGCTATCCTGGTGGGCCTTCTTACTGTTTAGAAAGAACAGTGAACTCACAGAAGAGAAGCTTAAGCGCTTGCAAGTAGAAATGAATACCCTGTATAAGGTCAATGACTATGACTTAACGACCACTGAAGAATACCAAGGCATACTTAGTAAACACAAGAGACAGAGACTCATGATAATCGGCGAAGGTATCGTTTTCGGATTTACACTTATTGTAGGAATGGGGCTGGTTCACCGTGCTCATTTACAAGAAGTTGCAACCGCTAATCGAAAGAAAAACTTCTTGCTTTCTATAACGCATGAATTGAAGTCTCCGATTGCAGCAATAAACCTTGTACTGGATACGCTGAAATCAAGAAACCTCCCTCGTGGACAAGTAGAATCCCTAGCAATTGATGCACTCCAAGAAAGTAAAAGACTAGAAAAACAAATCAACGATTTGTTGCTCGCAAGCAGAATGGAAAAAGATTTCATCATCAACAAGCAATACCAAGACTTGATTCCTATCATCGAGCAGGCCATTGCACTTCAACAAAAGCTACACCCTCAAGCAACCGTCGAATTGATTGCAGATGAAGGTACCGTTGATGCAGACATAGATCGAGATAGCTTTTCTAGTATTGTAAATAACCTTATAGAGAATGCCATTAAGTATGCTGGGAATCAACCCATTACAACCAAGGTCTATCGCAACAAGAAAAATCAACTACTAGTAGAAGTTTCTGATCTTGGACCTGGTATTCCCCATGATGAAAAGCCTAAGGTATTCGATCAATTTTACCGAATAGGCAATGAAGAAACCCGTGCATCTAAAGGGACAGGATTAGGCTTATACATAGTTAAGAAGGTAGTTGAACTCCACAATGGTACGATTTCTATATCAGACAATATCCCGACCGGAACAACCTTCATAATAGAATTGCCCTAAGCGTTGTGGAGCTTTACCAGTTCCACAATTACGTTTTTAGAGGCTGGCGTACCTGTTATCGGGTTACACAGATGTGCAGGGACAAGAGGGTTGGCTTCAGGGAAGTATGCCATCAGACATTTTCTCGGTAGGTCATATGGAACAAGCGTAAAACCATAGACCGTTCTTTTTATGTTCTTATAATCTGAGAATAGATCTACCTTTTCTCCTTGTTGAAACCCAGCTTCACGTATGTCGTCTGGGTGAATAAATATTACCCTTCTACCCTTTTCTATTCCTCGATATCTATCGCCATACTCGTATATCGTAGTATTGTACTGATCATGAGAACGGACTGTACCTAATCTAAACTTACCCTGAGGTATTAATAATTCAGGCAATGGGTTGACGGTAAATAATGCCTTTTTTTCCACATTGTGGAATAGTCTTTTTTTGACACCATTAGGCAGATAAAATCCGGCAGGGTTCCTCACTTGAATATTGTAGTCCTTGAATCCGGGGATGACTATTTCTATTTTATCTCTGATTTTGTCATAGTCCGCAACCATTGCCTTCCATGGAATAGACCTTCCTATTTCATGGCTTTTTAGCGCTTCACCTATGCCACAGACAACAGCAATTTCGCTTTTTAAATTGCTTGACTTAGGAGGAAGCACACCCTTGCTGCTGTGTACAATTCCCATGCTGTTTTCGACGCTTACGAATTGGTATCCACTTTCTTGAATGTCTATTTCACTTCGACCGAGGACGGGGAGTATGATCGATTCTCTACCTGTAATTAGATGAGATCGATTCAGTTTAGTAGAAACGTGTACTTGCATGTCTAGTTTCTTAAAGCCTTCTGCACATCGGTCTGTATCAGGAACTGCGCTTAAGAAATTTCCACCCATGGACATAAAGAAACGGGCTTTTCCTTCTGCCATTGCGTCTATAGCTCCCACCGTATGAAGGCCTTCTTCTCTAGGAGAAGAAATCCCAAATGCTTCGTCCAGCTTTTCATGAAATGACGCAGGCATTTTTTCCCATATGCCCATGGTTCGGTCCCCTTGTACATTAGAGTGGCCTCGCACTGGGCATGCGCCACTCCCCTTCTTTCCTATGGCACCCCTGAGGAGTAATAAGTTGACAATTTCCCTCACATTTTCTACCCCATTGAGATGTTGGGTGATGCCCATAGCCCAGCATAGAATCATAGACTGACTGTCGGCAATCCATGCTACGGCTTTATCGATTTCTTTTTCAGATATCCCAGATAATGCAATGCATTCTTGTAAGTCTTCCTTGAGTATTTCATCTTTAAAAGCTTCATAACCGAGTGTATGTTCTTTAATAAAATCGTGGTCCACAATCCCGCCACTGAGGGATTCCATATCGAGGAGTTTAATCAAGATGGCTTTTAGAAGAGGGATGTCTCCATTTATGACTACTTGAAGGTATAAATCTGTTAAGTCTGTACCCCCAGTCATTAAATCCCAAGGGCTCTGTGGATTCGTATATTGTACAAGACCGGCTTCTTTTAAGGGGTTGATGGCAATGATCTTTCCTCCATTTTTTTTGCATTTTTCTAATGCCGATAGCATGCGAGGATGATTGGTGCCTGGATTCTGTCCGATTACTAAAATGAGTTTGGATTCGTGCAGATCATCAAGAGTAACACTTCCCTTCCCTATTCCTAGGGTTTCGCTTAATCCCCTACCGCTGGTTTCATGACACATGTTAGAACAATCCGGGAGGTTGTTGGTCCCGTAAGTCCTTGCGAGGAGCCCGTATAAAAAAGCAGCTTCATTGCTTGTTCTTCCACTGGTGTAAAAGATGGCTTGATCTGGATTGTCGTAGGATGATAACGCATCTCCAATTTTAGAAAATGCTTCTTCCCATGTTAAAGGTTCATAGTGATCTGATCCTTCTCTTTTTATGAGTGGCTCCTTAATTCTGCCAGACTTAGAAAGCGATCGTTCATCCCATTTTTTCAATTCTGCAATGGAGTGCTGTTGGAAGAATTCTTTTCCTATGGTCTTGAAACTTGATTCTTCAGCAAGAGCCTTGATGCCATTTTCGCAATATTCTCCTAGTCTCGACCGATCGTCATCTGGATCAGGCCAGGCACAACCTGGACAGTCAAATCCACCTTTCTGATTCATTTTCAATGACGACTTTAAGGCATCTGGCCAGTCCATGTAACGCTTCATCTGTTTTAAGGAAGACCATATAGCTGGCAAACCTACTGATTTAGCCTTTGGTTCTGAAAACTTAACCTTGCCGCCAGGTTCTGGATATCTATGTGGATGCATGTGTTTCAATTACCGATAAGCGATGAGGATGGGTGTAAATATTTCTACTGCTTCTTTTAGCAAATCCTATAAGACATATACTGTGTTCCGATGCTAGTTGTACAGCTAGAGAAGTAGCTGCACCGAAGGCTATTACAAGCGGACATCCAAGCTTGACAGCTTTCGCAACAATTTCATAGCTACATCTACTGGTAACCATCAATCCATATTCTGTGAAATCTACATCCGGGATCGACCCTAGGGCTTTATCCACAGCATTGTGTCTTCCTACGTCTTCACAGATTGGTGTAATAGTGCCTTGGTTGTTAAATAAACAAGAAGCATGATAACCACCCGTATCGAGAAACAGTTCTTGTCCGAGTTCTAAGTTGAGGATGGCAGTGCGAAGGTTCTTTTCACTGATGATGAAATCAGAACCCCATGGAAGAGAGGCGCTCTCGAGTTCTTGATCTAGGATGTCAGAAAAACCGCACATCCCACATGCCGAATTGCCGTGGTTGATTCTTCTCCATAAATCCATGTCCAATCTAAAACGAGAATCTAAAACAACCTCAACTAAGTTGTTAGATTTATGTCTGATTGACCGAATTAAACCTGCTTCATCTATCAAGCCAGATGAAAGCATATAACCTGTAATCAGTTGTTCATCCTTGCCAGGAGTTCTCATGGTCGTAAACAACTGTTCTACTTTCCTATTCAATGTTGAATCGTAATAAACGACGCGTACTTCTAGGGGTTCTTCTACGGCTATGGAATCATGGATGTCATTTAGTCGTCCCTCTACAATTCTATGGAGTTTTACTTTATCCTTCATGCTCTGATAACCTAGGATTGGGGAACAAATCGGATTCATCTTCATGTGTGCGCGGTTGCATGCACTGCCAATCTTTCTCAATCAGAATTCTTAATTTCTCATCGACACCATTTTCTATGGTAGATGCGATTCCTACTTGGTCCGTAGTTAACCAGTCTTGCGCCGTCGCTTTAGGAAGATATACGGTCATCTGATTTTCAGAAGTATGAACTCGAATATCTGACAGGTTTTCAGAAAGAGTCAGTCCATAGGAAAATGTCTGACTGGGGCTTAATACACATTCTTCTGCGACACTTCCTTGTTCTTTTAGAATGCTTATTTCATTTACTGAAAATCTAAGTCTGATTGAATTTCCTTTGATTCGTAACTTCATTGTACTTCATTTCTAACCCTCAATTTAATTCATATCCATCTATTATTCTTCCTATCCCACTGACTATTCTTCTGCATATGTCGGAATCTTTCTAGCATCTCTGCAGTGGTGCTATCTGAAAGACTAGGAAATGCATGACGCACAGCCTGTCGTACGGGAATATTTTTCTTCCATTTATCTCTTAAGTAATGCAATGCTTTCATCAGCATAAATGCATCTGCATGACTGTAAAACCTTTTTCTGAAAGCCTCCGCCCCACTTGTGTTCTTTCTGATCTCTTCTATCTTAGTGTGCCAGGAAACATTCTCTAGAAACGCTTCCCACAATTCTAGCGCGTCAGACTGATTTTCATTATACCAGAAATCAGGATTGAAAAGTATATGGACGGTATCGAAACATTCTGGATGATAAGTCATAAAGTGTTGCACTTCATCTGAAATCATATCTCCTATTGCCTTTCCTGTACCGAATGGAACTCGAAATGAGGTTCTACAAGAAGGTATAATACATGTCGAGTGACATTCATCTACGTAACCATATGTTATATGTTTCTGGAGGAAATAAAAGTCCTCACCAGCTTTTCTAGTATTCATGCCTCCCATCTTAATGTAGGTAGATCCTCTTACGGCCATGGAGCTTCCTATGGTGTGAAAAGCGAATGGCAACTGCAATCGACGTTGCATCTGGATAAAATACCTCAGGTGTAACTCGTACTCAATAGCAGCAGATCTTAAAACTGGGTCTTTTTCTAAATCGATATCATGTGCATAATCAATACTTGTAGCCCACGCATTACTCCTTTTAAAATGGTTGATAATGTTTTCTGCATAATTTTCTGAAATCCGGCAATCCGCGTCTAAACAAGCAATTATTCCATCGTCTTTTATATGGTGGATGGATTCATCCATACCTGCTTTTCTTGCTATTCCGACTCCAGATTTTTTCTTTAGAAGATCCGGCAGGTACAATATAAACATGGAATTTTCAACATTGGACTCATGTATCCGCTTGCGCAAATGCTGTCTAAATTCATCGCTTAAGACCTTGTATTCTTGAGGAGCATGTGCTGCATAATTCACCACCCAGATTACACCCACGTTGTGATGCTCTACACAATTTATGAGTGCAGAAAACAATGCTTCATTCATTTTCTCAGCATATGCGGGTATCACAATAGATAAGTCCCAGTTTAACGCATCATTTTCTATAAACCGATCAAAATATCCGAATCTGTCAAAATATGCTTCCTTCATAATTTCTGATCCGGCAAAATAACAGAAAATTACGACTAGGCTTTATCTTCACGAAATGAAACAACTGGTCCAAGAAATTCAAGTGCTGGGAAACCTAGAGTCTTTCATTTATTATAGTGGTGTAGACGTGGTTGCACTAGAAAAATATGAAACCTATCAGAAGAGAAGTTACAGGAACAGGTATGACTTGGTTTCGTCTACTGGACTAATTACACTCAGCATTCCGCTGAAAAAAGGAAAACACGCGTCTAAACCTATTGTGGATGTTGCTATTTCTTATGAGGATAATTGGGAAAGAACCCACTTAAGAACCATTAAAACCTGTTATGAGAATTCTCCTTTTTTTGAACATTATTATGATGGCTTAGTATCACTCTTTCATGCGCACCATAAGACATTGTGGTCATTCAATACAAGTGCTTTAACATGGGCTTGTACCGTTTTAGGAATGGAGAAAGACATTACATTCACGGAGGAATATTTGCGGAAGCATGAAAACCTCCATGACCTCAGAAATGTCGTTCATCCTCGACATCCTAGTCGACTGAAACCATATTCCTATCCACAAGTATTCGAAGAGAAACAAGGTTTTATAGGAGGTGCTTCTATACTTGACTTGATCTTTAATTTAGGCCCTGAAGCGAAAAGCTGGCTTAAAGCGCAATGGTTAAAAAATGAAGTCCTCCATTAAGTTCTTGAGGAATGAAGACATAAAAAAGTACTTTTACTACATCAAGTATGAAAGAGAACATAGATAATAAAATCACAGAGCTTTACGCTCAACTTAATTCTACCTTAAGTACACTGAAGTCTCTTACAGTGGAAGTTAAGAATACGGACTTGCAGACCACAGTAGAGGACTTAATGTTCCATATATCCAGTCCATTTATGTTCGTTATTGTAGGAGAAGTGAAAGCAGGAAAATCCAGTTTTATTAACGCACTTCTCAAGGCAGAAAAAGACATCTGTAAGGTTGCTCCTTCTCCTATGACAGATACGATACAGCAGATAATATATGGAGAAACTGAAAAAATAGAAAGCATAAACCCTTATCTCAAGCGGATATCGTTTCCAGAAAAAATATTGAAAGAAATTTCAATTGTAGATACACCAGGAACCAATACCATAATAGATCATCATCAAGAAATTACAGAGCGCTTTATTCCTCATGCTGATCTGATTGTATTTGTGTTCGAGGCAAAGAATCCATACCGCCAGAGTGCGTGGGAGTTCTTTAACTATATAACTGAAGAGTGGCATAAGAATGTAATATTCGTTTTACAGCAGAAAGATCTGATGGAACCAGATGATCTTGTTGTCAATACTTCCGGAGTCAGGGAGTACGCAGAAAAACGTGGGATAGAAAACCCTAATGTTTTCTCCGTTTCTGCTAAAATGGAACAAGAAAAAAATGAGGATAGTGGATATGCACCGCTCCGTTCTTATATTAAAGAAAACATCCTTGATGGAAGAGGTCCTATACTGAAACTCCAGAGTTCTCTTTTTACTTCTGAGGTCATCAATAATAAAATTTCTAATTCCCTTAAACTCAGAATCGAACAGTATAACTCTGACCTTGCTTTCCGAGAAGACATTAAGAATACACTAGACAAGCAGCAAGGGAAAACGGAACGGCAGGTAGATATTCTTACTGAAAATCTAATTGCTACCTATGATAAAATAACTACGGAGAAGGCAGAAACCTTGAGTGCTGGCCTGTCATTTATTCCTGTTATTAAAAGATCTTTCTCTAAGATGCTTGGCGGTGATAAAAGCCTTAAAGAATGGTTGAGTGATCAAGCTACAGATTTCGAACTTAAGTTGAATTCTTCCCTTAAATCCAAACTTCAGACGGGCATCATAGACGTAGCAGATGATATACAGATGATGGGAAAACTGGTTTCTGCTAAAATAAATGATAGCAGAAAAATCCTAGAAGACAGCGATGAGATCTTTTCTGACATCGCAGAAAAGAGAGCCAACGTTCTTGCTGACTTACAGAAGAGTTTCGGTGACTTTATGAATGATTCTGAAAACTTCTATGACGAATCATTAAAGACAACTTCTGATTCTATGGCTCCTAATCTTGCCGCAGGGTCTGGGATGGCTATTATAGGTGTCATTTTATCGACGGCTGTAAATGGAGCTGTTTTCGACATTACAGGAGGAATATTGACAACTGTCGGCGTCTTGTTCGCTGGAGTATCACTGGGCTGGAAAAGAAGAAAAGTTGTTGCTCAGTTTAAAGAAGAAATACAGAAAGGAAGGGATAGGCTTTCCGAAGATGTGACAGAGAAGTTAAAAACTTATGCCGCTAGAATAAAACAAAGAATAGATGCCAATTTCCATAACCTAGATCAACTGCTCAGTTCTGAAAAAGAAGCCATTGATTCTATGCAGGCTAAATCCAAAGCCATTGAAAACAGCATCAAGCAGATCAGCGGATCTGTTAAATCAATGTAACTTAATTGTTGTCAAAAATCATTTTTCCCCCTTTGCTGTGCGTAGAGAATTCTGGCGCATACAACGATTGCATCTGTGCCATTCCTTCTTGGAAATTTCCAGCATGACTTACCGTAGATTCTATGTCAATTACATAGCTACCCTTAGGTACGCGATCGATAAATAATTCTGTCGCAGTATCTCTTGTGGTTTCGTAATAAGCTAATCCATTCTTATACCGATATCCACTTTTTACATTGACGGGTTCTAAGCCTGCAGAACGCAGATTCTTGAAATGTACAAATTCTAAGTCTCTATCTACCGATATAGAAACCCGAGTCACTACCCTATCTCCTATGGAAAGAGGATTGCTCTGTGTGATTTCTGACAAGACAACTTTGCCTTGACCAGATCCCTTTTTATAGATTTTCTTACTGACTTGCATGATGCCAGCCTGCCTATGTGCTTCTACTTTGTCTATGTCCTTCATGTATTGTACATACATTCCACCCCATGCAATATTGTTGTTGTTATTCTGAAACTTTACTTGCTTGAGATCTGATGCAGCCGATGATTCATAGTTCCTGGTTATCCTTCCTATAGAATAATCTGTTTTATTACTGGTGACTTTTTTTCCATTGACCTGTATATCCAGGTTAGAAGTATCTAGCAGCCATGTTTCTGGTTTTCCTTCTTGATCAAGTAGCAGAGCATGTATAGCAGAAGCTGTTGATTTAGTTGAGCTCCATCGACTGGTTCTCTTATTGTTCAACAACCAGAGTTTCATCTCTTCTATCTTGTTCTTTTTTACGCCGTATTCTGTGAAAAGCTCAATCAACATACTCTGTGTCTCTATCGGTAAAGATTCCCAGCTGTATCCATTTTCATTCTGCCAGTACCTTCCTAGATTTTCTTGGAACAGCGATCTTTCAATTAGAGATGTAACTATCTTGTCAGAAATAACCTTGGCGTTTTTTCTAAGAGCAGCAGATCCTATTAAAGTAGTAAGGTATATGTTCCTCTTTCCCCAGAATCGATATGATTGATCGGTATAGTAAAGGAAACCATCTTTATGGTCTTCGTTTAATGGGAAGTCAGGAACAAGGCTTCTTACGTATAGGTAATGAATGTCTATTGATGACAGATGGTCCTTGCCTAAGTTGATTTTTTTAGCTTTCGCTTTTTTGAACAGTTCGTTGTATCGTAGATTCATCTCAGCATCGATGTACTTCATTGCTGAAGTGAACAATCTCTTTATAGAACCGTCCTTTAAATCTAAAAGATTTAGCTTTTCCATTTTCGCTAGACTTTCTACGATATATTGTGAGATGTAAACATTGGCTCTTCCTCCCTTGAACCAAGGAAAACCTCCGGAAGACAATTGTAACCCTTTCAACTTTTCTAGAATTACCCGTTGGCTGTGATCAACCAAGTTAGGGTCTAATAGACTGAGTAACGATGCGAGTTTTTCTTTGTCGGACATGGCTTCTTTCAGCCATGGGGTGTCCTCTATGATGGTTGATTTTAATCCATTGTCTCTTAGCAACGGTGAGAAATCAGCCTCTGGACGGACTCTTTTCCATAGTTCGATTGCTCTTTGTACTTCTTCAGAAGATTGAACAACTTGTCTGCTCAGTGCAGTGGCAAGTAATTTATTGACCACTTGTTCTGAACAATCGTGTGGGTAATCTACTAAGTATGGGAGGGACTCCACAACTTCCCATATAGGATGTGGAGTATATGCCCATTTAACATGTAAGAGGTCTTCACTAGGTACATCTCCTATGAAGTCATTCATATTTACGGTCTGGCTTTCTCCAGAGTTGAGGGTTATGGCACGGGTTTTAGTGACCATAACCTGACTAGAAAGTACTGGGATGATGTGTTTTTCTCCATCAGAATGTGAGCCGGATTCAGCGTACATAATGATTTCAAGAGGCGTATTCCACCCGTCAGGAATAGTGAGTTCCCATGCAACATCTTTATCCTGGTTACCATCTATAGAAAAAGGAATGCGCTCTGATGAGCCGTCAACAACTGTTATATCTTCTCCTGTTAAAACGTCAGAAATTACCAAGTATGCCTCTCCTGATATTGCCTTTTCGGACAGCGATGCGATCTTACCCTTAAAAGTAATCTGATCTCCTTGTCGGATGAATCGAGGCGGATATGGAAATACCATGAGGTCTTTCTGCGTGACAACCTTCTGTTCGCTGTAGCCAAAGTTCAGATTACGGTCATGGGCAAACATCATCATCCTCCACTCTGTAAGTGCTTCTCCCATCGTAAATGTAAAAGATGCTTTTCCATCTCCATCAGATTTCAAGTCGGGATAGAAGAACACGGTTTCATTTAAGTTTTCTCTAGCAGCTACCTTTCTTTCCGCTGATTCAGTATCATCAGCATCACTTTCATTTAAGCCTTCAGATTCTGCATCTTCGAAGTCTACATCTTCGTACTTGTTGCTATCACCCATAGGAGCTGCAGAAGCCATTGCCATCCGTTTATTTATTCTACCTTCGATATACAAGTCGTACATTTTGGTTAGAGATAGTTCAGGCAACAAAGTTCGTGGGTTGTAATATGTTCCAGCGGACAGCCATGCTCGATTTAAGTGGATGTCGTTGCCCTTGTGGAATCCATTTCCTCTCCAGTAATTTTCTGCATAAAACGTAGGGTAATAATTGTTCTTCCAGTTGTGCTCTGTAAACTGATCTAAGGAAGCGTCGTACATCGATACGAGCAATTCACTTAATGCGGATGTCCCTGTTTTCTGAGTTATATCTATCTGCCACTCCTCTTCACTGCCAGGATATACCTTGTCTCGGAAGGTGGTCAATTTAATGTCTAGATTCTTATCTGTCCATGGCACTTTGATGGTGTGATTGTAGATGTAGAATTTATTCTGGTATACATACCAGTAGTCATGTTGGATATTACCCTTATCGTCGTTTTCTACTTGAAAACTTATCGCTTCATTTTTCTTAATATCTATCCATCCACTGATCTTCTTGATTCCACTCCTACTTGAAAATCGAGAGTAGACCATGAGGTCTGGATACGCAGAACCCACCTGATACGTTATGGACTGACCAGGAGTATATAAATCGTCAGAATTTGAATAATATACCAGCTTAGCTTTTGAAAATTTTCTTGCTTCGAAATCAGTGACTATAAAGTATTGAGATACTGTGTCGAGACCAAGTTCTACTTGGAGTTTATAAGCACCAGCACTTAAAGACGAAAGGTCAATGTCGCGATTGCCAGCATGGGTGGTATTCTGAATTACTATGTCTTCATCACTCCAGTGGTGGAATGGCTCTCGTACATCGTGGTTTTCTGAATGGGTATCAAGTATGTCTTGTTCTTGTAGTTTTATAACCTTGTATGCTACATCTATAGATAGATC
>CAZFJO010000049.1:10532-16815 GCA_964518915.1 uncultured Saprospiraceae bacterium | reverse complement strand
GGGGGTGCCTGCTTTCCCATCAAGTAGTGGTCGAAAAACTGTTCCATTCTCACTTGAAAATCGAATCGATTTCCCCACTTTAATGGCCAGTGGGGTTCCCCATTGTAATTTAACATCCACGCATCTTTATTTAATCTTCTCAAGGCAACAAACCATTCGATGCCTTGATACCATGGAACGGCTCCATCGTTGTCGTTGTGAAGGATAAGGATGGGAGTTGTTATTTTATCTGTTTCGAAAATGGGGGAATTCTCTAGATATAAATCAGGGTTCTCCCATAAGGTAGCTCCTATTCTACTCTGGGTACGCTCGTACTGAAACATTCTACTCATACCTGACCCCCATCGTATACCGCCATATGCACTTACCATATTGACTACAGGGGCACCGGATTCAGCACATGCATAAAGGTCCGTTTTAGTAACGATGTGTGCAATCTGGTATCCACCCCAGGAATGGCCTTGTAGGCCTACACGATCTTTATCCACGAACCCTTTTTCTAAGACATATTCTGTTCCACTGACCACTGTCTCTAGCGCACTCTTACCTGGATAACCTACGGTATAGTATATGTCAGGATTGAAGATGACATAACCCTTACTCAGATAGTAGGTATAATTGATGGTAGACCGATTGGCGTATGGTGCTCGATGGTTGTGGATTCTATCAGAACTCTTTTCATAAAAGTTAACAATCATCGGATACTTTTTATTTGGGTCGAAGTTTCCAGGCACGAATAGCATGCCCGTTTCTTGTCTTCCATTTTTATTTTTCCAAGTCACCAGTTCTCCTGTTCCCCAGTTGTAATCCGCTTGTTGAGGGTTGGCATCAGAGATTTTTTTCTTTTCAGAGAAGGATAGGTCACTTACTACAAGATCTGGGAATTCTGCCATATTTTCTCTGGTGTAAAAAATGTCATCGCTATCTCTTGCTTTAGTAATTCTGGCACTGTACCTATGCTTGCTATGGAGTAGTGGTTTTATTTTATAGTCTGGAGTCCTAAGAGCGTAACCAGAACTTTTATCCTCCTCGTTGAACGTATATAGATACATCGATGAGGATAGGTCTACGTGGTCTGCTTCCGGATCTAGTTTTATATATCTATACCTTGTTTTTTCTGATCTACCTTCCGTAAGGTTTCTACTGGCAGACTCTCCAGTAGGATCGACCATCCACAGATCGTAGCGATCCTGGATAATCATGAATCGGTCGTCTGTACTCCATCCGGCAAGTCCGTATGAAAATGCTTCCGTCGGTCGATCATTGGTTTCGTCTCCTAAGGCAGAAGAGATGTCTCTTCCAGGTTTCTGTAAGGTTCCAGAAGCCATGTCGTAGGCATAGTATTTCTGTTCTTCTCGGTGGAACCAGAAGGCGTATTTCCCACTTGGAGACATCCGCACATTACCTGGTATTTTTTTTATGATCGATCGAGCGGTTCCATCTTTGCCATCCACTGTATATAGGTCTGCATATACATTCCCTTCCCATGAAAGGTATTGTAGGTAAGGGTCCTCATTGATAGCTAGAAAATTATTTTCCTTCTTATCCTTAGATAACAATATAGCAGGGTGGTCTGAGCCGCCGAGCTGAACGAGTGATTTAGACCCGATGTCATAATAGGCTAGGTAAGCCTTCTTTTTTTCCTCCTCTAGCAATACCTTCTGCTGTGTGTATAGCCTCGGATCATTGGTTGTCCATATTTCGACGTTGGGTGTTTCGTCTGCGACCCAGTTGGTGTCAGGAAAGATGGGGTCGTGAGCAACCTGAAAAAATAGCCGTCCTCCATCTTCACTGAAGGATGGTTTATGATGGGTGCTTACGTGTACCGCTCTATCGGCAAATGCAGTTGTATAGTCAGCAACCTTCATGGCTGATTGAGACGCAGGAGCATACCACAATTCATATGGCCGTATAGAAGCAGATGAAGTATCTAGATCAACGATGCATGCACTGTGGGCGCCATCGTCAGACAAGACGAGGTGCTTGTATTTGCCTTTTTTAGGCAGGACAGGAAAAGTTGTTCCTGATTGAATTTCTAGTCGATATAGACCTGGATGTGTAACGGAATCAATTTCAGCTACTTCATAAAGGATCGCTGGATACTCAGATGCGAGGGTGTATTTTTTCACATAGTGGACAGTATCCTTGTTACCAGTAGTTAAATCCCAGACAAGCAAGGAAGATCCTGGATCACCTGGTCTGGTCTGGCTGGTAGAATCTGAAACGGAAAGCTTGCTTTCTTTAAGATGTACGATGAGATGGTTGCCCCATTTCTTAGAAAGCTCATAATTGTTGAAATCCGAGATTTTTTCAATGGACTTTTTTTCAATATTGAAAACGGTTAGTGTATCACTTTCTTCTTGTTTCTTTTTACTTGCATGGATGGGTTTCAACTTTTTTTCGAAAGGCTCCTTCGTTCTATAAACCACGTGATTTTCTAAACGAGAGATCTGTGGCCGTTCAGCTCTAGGAAAAGAATAGGTAAACCCATTTTCTTTTAAATAAATATGAAGAACCCCATCGGCTCTTTCAGGTTTATTGACGTAGGTGATCACTTTACCCGTATTACTGATAGAGGGTGATGTGATTCTATTCCAACTACCATAGACATCTGGAGTCATCGACTTCATCTGAGCAGAAATGGAGGTAGTTAAAATGAAAATCGCAATTACTGAGGATACAATGTGTCTAAACATATCAATGGAAAAATTAATTAGTATTATTGTCCATACAAGTATGGATTCACTTTAATTCGAACAATGATCAATATAGCACTTATCTCGCACGATGGTAAGAAACCTGAAATGGTTTCTTTCGTTGTAGCCAATAGTTCTTTTCTGAAAAATTGCAAAATCTATGCTACAGGCACAACTGGAGGCTTGATAGAAAAGGAAGGATTTAACGTAGAAAGGCTGCTTTCTGGACCCTTAGGAGGGGATGCCCAGATAGCCGCTCTGCTGGCTACTGAGCAAGTGGATCTCGTTGTCTTTTTTAGAGATCCTATGGATAAGCACCCGCACGAACCAGATGTTCAGATGCTGATGCGCTTGTGCGATGTACACAATGTTCCACTAGCTACCAACCCTAAGGCTGGCTACTATCTTCTGAAAGGTATAGAAGCATATATTAATAGTAAGAAGTGACCAACGAAGATTTTAAAAAACTTGCCCCGACTCTACCTCGCCGGCCTGGCATTTATAAGTATATGGATGGAGATGGAGTGATATTATATGTCGGTAAGGCTAAGAATCTGAAGAATCGATTGAGCTCATATTTCGGAGAGAAAAGGCACATTCCGTATAAAGCGAGGACCCTTGTCAAGAATGCATCATATATTGAATATACCATCGTAGAGACAGAGCACGATGCGTTATTACTGGAGAGTACCTTGATTAAAAAATTTCAGCCTAGGTATAACGTCATGCTTAAGGATGGAAAATCCTTCAGTTATATATGTGTGAAGAAAGAAAGATATCCTCGGGTATTTTTCACTCGGAGGGTGATCCGTGATGGTTCGACTTATTTCGGCCCATATACCTCTAAGTTTAGGGCTAAGATTGTTCTCGACATTGTAAAGAAGATTTTTCAGTTGCGTACCTGTAATTATCATCTTTCAGAAAAAAATATTGAAGCAGGAAAATTTAAAGTCTGCCTAGAATACCACATAAAAAACTGTCAAGGTCCATGCGAAGGACTAGAGGATGAAGGGCCTTATCTTGAGAAAATAGCTCAGGTAAAAAATATTCTCAATGGAAACCTGAAACAAGTAAAAGACTACATAAAGTCTCAGATGGTATTATATGCCGATCAACTACAGTTTGAATTGGCACAAGATTTTAAGGACAAGTTGGAGGCGTTCGAAGATTATCAAGCGAAGTCGACGGTCGTGAGTGCAAGCATAAAGGATGTAGATGTATTTTCCATTACCTCTGATGAGAAAAACGCCTATGTTAATTACCTCAAGGTAGTTAATGGAGCATTGATCAATACAGACACACTTGAAGTAGAAAAGAAAATGGAAGAATCAGACGAGCATATTCTTTCTATATCTATTCCTCACTTAAGAGAAAAATTCAATAGTATAGCCCCAGAAGTTGTCTTGCCTATGCAGACAGAAATGGTTGATAACGATCTTATTGTAACGATTCCTCAGCGAGGAGATAAACGCAAGCTTCTAGAGTTAAGTGAGAAAAACGTTAAGTACTACCTACATCAGAAGTATCAACAAGAACTAACAAGAAAGAAGAAACAGACTTCAACAGAACGGATTTTAAACACCATGAAGGAAGACTTGCAGATGAGTGAGATTCCTTTCCACTTAGAATGTTTCGATAATTCTAATATACAAGGAACGAATCCCACAGCAAGTTGTGTGGTTTTTAAAAATGGAAAACCCAGTAAGAGAGATTACAGGCATTTTAAAATTAAAACAGTAGTCGGTCCAGATGATTTCGCTTCTATGGAAGAGGTAGTATATCGTAGGTATAGCAGAATGGTAGAAGAAGGAGAGTCCTTACCACAACTTATCATTATTGATGGTGGAAAAGGTCAGTTAAGTTCTGCTGTGAAGAGTCTTAATAAGATCGGGATTCTGGATAAAGTTACCATTATAGGCATCGCTAAAAAGCTTGAAGAAATATATTTTCCAGGTGATTCGATTCCGTTGTACATCAACAAGAAGTCAGAATCTCTCAAAGTGATTCAACATGCACGAAATGAATCCCACCGGTTCGCCTTAAAATTACATCGAAATTTAAGGTCTAAGAATGCACTCGGAACGTCCCTTACGGATGTGCCTGGAATAGGAGAGAAGACGGCTGAGAAACTTCTTAAACTATATGGAAGTATAACACGGATCAAGAAATTAGATACGATGATACTAGAAGAAACCATCGGCAAGAAGAACACGAAAGCACTTCTTAAATATTTCAGAGCCCAAGCTAAAGTCGCGGATGCGGAGGAAGAATGATTAATTAACTATTTCGTGTCCATTGTCTCTTAAGACACCTTCTGCCCAACTGTTGAATGCAGAGACAGACATACTGCCTTCATATTTTTCTAAAACCCTACCTTTTTCATCTAGAAAAAGCAATGTCGGATATGCTGATACTCCATATATGATGTTTAGATCTGGACCTTCTCCTTTCTCCGCATTCACTTTATAATTCACAAAATTGCTATTCATGAAATCTGCCGTAGGCTCATCCTCGAATACATACTTGTCCATTTCCTTGCATGGGAGACACCAGTCTGTATAGATGTCTACGAAGACAATCTTACTTTCTATTGTGGCCTTATCGAGAACGGATGTGAGGTCTTTGCTTTTTTCGTAGTTAATTCCACGCTTGGTTTCTAGATCTTGAGGGCTGCCACAAGAAATTAGAATCAAAAACAGAAATGGGGCTAAATATTTCATATTGAGAGACGAATATATAAAATAAATTTATAATATGTTTATTGCTTCCCTGTATATATTCATCGTTTTTTCTGCTAGCATTTCTGCAGCGTAATTATATACACTTTGGGAGGCGTTGTATGATAAAGATTTCCCAAGTGTTTTATTTTGTATCAGAAGCAGAATTTTTTCTGCTAATCCCCTTTCGTCTCCTACTTTACAGAGCAGACCGTTATAGCCATCTTCAATGATTTCGGGAATACCTCCAGCATCTGTAGATACGATCGGTGTTCCATATAACATAGCATCCAGGAGAGTAGAGCCTAGTCCTTCCGTCTTACTCGTAAACAAGAATGTATCTACCTCTTCAAGTAAGGTGTGTGCTTCAGGAATAAATCCAGTAAAGGTTACATATGAGTTTGTTCCATATTGATGGCTCAATTGCTTGACGGCAGATTCTTCTCCGCCATCCCCGCCTATAATTAGAAAGTGCGTTTTTGGATTTTCTTTATGTACTTCTCGGGCTGTTCTTAGGAAAGTAGGGTAGTCTTTATGATCAGCGATGGCAGAAAGATTAGCAATTAAAGAGTTGTCACTCGGTATGTTGTATTTCTTTCTTAACGACCAGCTTGCCTTGGTTTTTTTTTTGACATCTATTCCGTCATGGACCGTTGTAAGGTGGTCTGATCTATTTATTTTAGCTTGTAGTATTTCCTTTATGCAATCAGATACACATATGATTTTTACGATTCGAGGATGAAGATATTTGGCGATAGACCGCGGAGGAAAATCCACCTTTCGTGATACTATAATCGGTAACTTAAAACCCATCCGTGCAGCGTGGTAAGCATACGTGTGACTATGGGCATCGTGGGTATGTATCAGGTC
>CAZFJO010000049.1:0-10432 GCA_964518915.1 uncultured Saprospiraceae bacterium | reverse complement strand
ACTGATTCGTCATAGAACTTTATCTGTAACCTAGATAATTTAGCATTCATCTTACTGATGGTCCATCCAGCGTGTCCATCTAGGAAGCCGAGTTTTACTATATAAGTTTTTATAAATTGAAACCACGAACCGAAGTATCTCTTAGAAAGAGAAGGTGCCTGATTGTTCTCAATCCATCCTTCTGCTCTCAGTCGTGCATAGTCGGTTATCCTTTTTTCATGATCGTGGATGCTGTTGTAAGAATAGTGTAATAAATCACCAGACAATTTTATCTGTTTCATGCCTGCAAGAGGAGTCAAGTTTTCATGAACCTTGGCATCATCCCACAGACAATCTTCTCTGTTGAAAATCCGGATTTTATATCGTGGATACCATCCACAATGCTTTATCCATGTCCCGGCATAATTCACAAGGCTATTTAGTAAGTAGACACTGCCCCTATCGGGCTCGAGGGAGAGGATAGATTCTTTAAGGGAATCACTGATAACTTCGTCTCCATCAATTGAGATTATCCAGTTGTGTTTTGCTTTGGAAGTGCCGAAATTTTTATTGGCCCCATAGCCATTCCACCCGATTTCATAGACTTGTGCCCCATGAGATTCTGCAATGGAGATAGTATCATCTGTACTTCCTGAATCTACGACAATAATATCATCTGTGATGCCTTGAATTGATTGTATGCAAGAGGAAAGATGTTTTTCTTCATTGCGGGTAATAATGACTGCTGACCACTTATGCTTCATGGACATTGCCAGTGGCGAAAAAATGTGGATTCAGAAGATCTTCTTTATTGTAGTCTAGTGGTTCTTCTGGAAGGTCAGCTTTTACAACCGTACCTCCTGCTTCTTTAAGAATAGCATGAGCTGCTGCAGTGTCCCATTCCATAGTAGGCGCAAGTCGTGGATACAAGTCTGCTTCTCCAGTGGCCAGCACAAGAAATTTAAGGCTACTGCCTTTAGAGATCTTGATAGGATCATTGAGTCGATCTATATATGCTTGAGTGTCTTCATTGAGGTGGGAACGAGAACAGACTACCTTGAGCCCAGGGTCTTCCATTGAGAAGCTGCGGCACGAAATCCGATTGCTTCCTTCATCATCTACTTTCCATGCTCCGTGTCCAGACATAGCCCAGTACAATTCCTCTGTCACAGGTACATAGACGACACCCATAATCGGGTTGCCATGCCGGATCAAGGCAATGTTGACCGTGAATTCTCCATTGCGCTTGATGAATTCCTTCGTCCCATCTAGGGGATCAACCATCCAGCAATAACTAAAGTCTTTGCGCTGATCGTACCCTTGTGTTTTATTTTCTTCTGATATAATAGGAATGGCTGGAAAATGAGCAAGAAGACCTGCGCATATAACATCGTTGGCTTTTTTATCTGCGCGTGTCAGCGGGCTTTCATCCCCTTTTATCTCCACATTGAAGTCATCGGAATTATAAACTTCCATAATGACCTTGCCTGCACGGACGGCAATTTCGTTGACTTGTTCTACAATTTTATGTATATCCATGCGACAAAGATATAGGTAGTCCGGAAACCACGAAAACTATATCTTGTTTTTTATAGCTTACTTTAAATAACATGGGTGTCCTCATATAGACTTGGTGTATAAGGAAGTTGTTTCATTTGCTGAATAAGAAGAAAATGGGTATTGACTGCTTAAATTCCTTGTATTGAACCCTTTTTTACACCCTGAAAGCATGTTGGTTTCCTGGGATTCTTAGATGTTTTAAGGCATGTTGACCCTTTTTTAAACCTGTGAAAACCAATTCATATATGTTGATAATGAGGGTGTAATGTTATCATGGTTTTCTACTATTTTTATGATTTTATTGCGTATTGAGTAGATAAGTTACTCAGATTAATGTATATTTCGATTCGTTTTATAGCGTTTTATACCCTTTAAAACAAATTTTGAATCTTACAGTCTAGGGCGGTCTGTAATCGTTACCTTGTCGGAGTCCACACTACTTCGACAAGGTTCT
Source organism: uncultured Saprospiraceae bacterium (assembly GCA_964518915.1). GTDB lineage: Bacteria > Bacteroidota > Bacteroidia > Chitinophagales > Saprospiraceae > JABDLO01. The sequence goes on along the minus strand of CAZFJO010000049.1, from coordinate 8,439 downwards.
TTTATTTTACACATCTGATAGTCCTACCTTCCATCGCAACATTTTTTACTTATAAAATCAGCGTTAAAAGTGAGTGATTTATAAATTATATATGATCTTCGTGAATATGGATCACAAGGGCATTGATTATACTCCAGAGGAATACTGGTCAGAAGTTGCGGAACAAGTTGACAAGAGAAAAAATGACAATGTTGTTGCTGGAGATGACGAGCCATACTATATCTACAAAAGACAGAAGTTTTTAGAGCTGTTCCATGGGCTGTCATTCAGTGGAAAAGCGATAATGGAACTCGGGAACGGACCAGGTGGAAATCTTGCTCTTCTAGAAGATAAGGACGTAAGTCGATTGGTCGGGGTAGATATTTCTCAGAAGATGATAGATATTGCAAGAAAGAGGTTGAAACCTTCTACTGAATTGTATAAATCAGATGGAAGCACGATCCCACTTGATGATGCGATATTTGATATGGTTTATTCCGTGACTGTTCTTCAGCACATAACGGATGAAACAATGCTCAGGAGTGTGACACGAGAGATGGCTAGGGTAAGTAAGGATGAGTTAATCCTTTTTGAGCGTGTTGAAAAAACGATAAAAGGCCATGAATCTAATTGTGGAAGACCTATATCTTATTATGAGTCTATGTTTTCGTCGTATGGATATACGCTTCAGAGTACTAGAACGGCCCAGATCGGAGTAAGCAGGAGGATGTCAGCGGTTACCCGCAAATGGATGAATTCCTCTTCAAGAAAAGAAGGACAACCTCTATCAGCATTCTCTTTAGGTGTTCAGAAATTGTTACTGCCTCTGACAAAAGTTATGGATGGTATATTTCCCACCACTACAGACCTTACGATGCTGCGATTCATTAAGAATAAGTGACACTTAACCAAGGATTTTCTTGCCATGGTAGTATTCAGCACCAATGAAGTTGTGAATGTCAGCTAAGTTCTCTGAAGTTATCTTTCCTGCAGGGATGATTTTAAATCGATCTTGATAGTTGTACACTAAATTCCTCAATAGCTCTTTGCCTTCTGCAGCCGTATTTTTTCCTCCTGAGGATAGTATGTATTTTACATTTTTGACCTGAGATAAGTTGTCTAATTGGTCCGGAATGCACCTTACAGAATCAATCGCCTTGTGAAAGGTAAAAATAACATCAAGGTTGTTGCTGAGGTCATGCATTCCCATAATATCGATGGTATGGTCCTCTAATAGCATACCTGTTACAAAGTGGAGGATGCCAAGCGCCGAAAATTTTTCTACCTGCTGTCGCATGATGCTTTTCTCGAGGGACGTATATATGAAGTTTCCACTTCTGGGCCTTATCATTACCTTGAGTTCCTTGCTGGTCTTCCTGATTAATTTTTCTACAAGTTTTATATCAGGTGTCAATCCATCTAGATGAAGAGAAGAACATACTTCTAGTTGATCTGCACCCTTGTTCAGTGCATACATAGCATCGGAGTAATTATCTATACAGACTTCTACCTTGTAACCTTGTTTATGCATATCTACTGATTTTGGATTATTGAGGTATATGCACTACGGTGATTGAATGTTATATAGATCGAATTATTAAGTCGATTTAAATCATGGGATTCGATGGTTCCCGATTCTTTCTCAGGGCATACTCTTGAAGAATTCATAGGTTGAGTGCATTGATTCTTGCTATGCGCTTGCACATATATTGAAAATGTGGTTAAGAATAAGAAAACAAGAACCTGTCGTATGGCGTTAAATTTTAGATATTTGTGCATTATGGTTAAATATATATATAGTTTAATTCATGTTCTTGTTTTTCTGTTGCCATTAGGGTCTGTTTCAGCACAGTATTTTCAACAGAAAACGGATTATGATATAGATGCTCAGTTTAATGAGGATGTGACAGAGTTATCGGTTAATGTACGCATCGATTACTATAACTACTCTCCATACATAATAGACACCATCCCATTTCATATATGGGCGGATGCTTTTTCAGATGAGCGATCTGCATTTTCTGAACAATTGCTCAAGTTGAACAATTCTTCATTCTACTTTTCTAAAGAAGATAAAAGAGGCGGCTATAATACATTAGATGTTGTGCGCGGAGGAAGATGGGTCGACCATCCAGACCAAGTAGACCTAGGATATATAGTTCTTGATAAACCGATTATACAAGGCCAGAAAGTAGAGATCGAAATTAAATATGTTCTGAAAGTCCCATATGCTTTTTCGAGAATGGGAGAAAAGAATGGTCTGGTGGCGATGACGTATTGGTATCCTAGACCAGCCGTACTTGATAAGAATGGTTGGAATCATTTTTCATATTTATCGCTAGGAGAATTCTATAATGAATATGGAGACTACCAGGTAAGACTTAAGATACCAGATCGATATAAGATGATGTCTACTGGAGAAGTAAAAGATGAAGGAGTTGAAAATGGATTTAAAGTATATGATATAAAGGCAGAGCAAGTTGTTGATTTTGCTTTCTTTTTGCAGAAGCGATATGAAGTGCGAGAAAAAATAGTGACAAGTGTAGATGGACATTCTGTTGCATTGAGGATTTTTTCTGACCCTAATTATAAGGTATGGAATGACCATGCATTACAGTATCTAGAAGAGTCATTTCACTATTATGAAAATGAAGTAGGTGGTTATCCTTACCCACAACTTACAGTAGTCCAATTGCCAGATGCAAGGTCAGGAGGCATGGAATATCCTATGATCGTTACTGCAGGTGCTAAGGATGAGAAGACCCTTGATTACTATATCAATCATGAAGTAGGACATCAATGGTTCTACGGGGTTCTAGGATTTAATGAACGGAATAGCCCTTATCTTGATGAAGGCTTGACAACCCATTTCGAGCACCATTATACCATACCTAAATTAGGTACGGATTACCACAGTTCCAATCTTTCTGACATACTCACAGAAGATCTGGGCATGCCTTTTCTTCAGAATATACACGTATGGCAGAAACGGAGAGACATGGACGAGCCAGCAGATAAAGACCCGAGGGATGTGTCTGTTATAAATTATGGATTGAATGCCTACGAGCGTGCTGCATATTGCTATCAATATCTGCGGTCTTATCTAGGAGAAGAGGTGTGGTCAGAAACAACTAAGACTTTCTACCAGTCATGGAAGTTTAAACATCCTACACTGGCTGATTTTCTGGGAGTGGCAGAACAGGCATCTGAAAAAGACCTTTCTTGGTTTAATGCATTAATCGTAGACAATCCTGATGTAGAATTTAAAATAGAAAAAGAAGACAAGGGCGTTGCGGTAACCAACCTAGGGGAAATAGCCCTGCCTTTTTTCTTAACTCAAGGAGATGAAAAAATAAGTTATCCCATATTGGCTATCGGTGAGAAAAGAAGTGTTGTGATGCCAGAACAGAACACGGTAGTCAATGAAGATTTCATAGGGCTAGAAAAAGATGGAGGGGATAACTTCATCGGAGGAAAAGGCGTTATGGTCTCACCATTTCTAAGTATAGATCTGCCGCACAAGAAAGAAGTAAACATCGCGCCATTAATTACATACAATTATGCAGATGGGATATCTCTAGGATTAGGGATGTATAACTCCACATTCCCGAGTAAAAATTTCCAGTACCTGATTGCTCCACAATATGCCTTAGGATCTAATGAAGTTGTCGGCAATGCCTGGCTTGCTTACAATGCGTATACATCCAGTGGAATGCTGAGAAAAATACAATATAGGCTTTCTGCGCGCAGGAACTCAGACTTCAGAAACGATGATCTTAATTTCAGAACGCAGTATCTCAGGATAGACCCGAGCATAACCTTTCACTTTAGAAAAGACCCAAGTAGTCAGAAATATTCAAGAATTACGGCGAGGTCTACTTATTTAAATTTAGAACGAACGGTTTTTTCGGGGCCCAATGAATTTACATTTGAAAATGAAGGTTCCTTCATTTCTCAATTGAGATGGGATGGTTACGATTTTAATCTGCTAGCAAGGAAAGAATTTAGAATAGAACTGGAACATCAAGCATACGCACCTGTCGATCAGGAAACTCAGCAGTATGTAAAGCTTACTGGATCGTACAAGTATGGTTATAAATATAAAGACAGGAAGAGTATATGGGTCAGAGCTTATGCTTCTGGATTTCTGTGGAATACCAGAAGAGCATCTTCTTCTTTTAATAATTTACTGACTCGAGGAAGCATTGCTCTGCTTGATCAATCATTCAATGATTACAGCTATGAAGAGTACTATCTGAATCGTCAAGCCAATGAAGGCCCGTTTTCCAATCAGATTAATGCGAATGGTGGTGGATTTAAGGATGCGCTAGGGCCGAGCCATAATATAGGGTTGAGTAATGATTTCGCTGCAAGTATATCGCTGCAAGTAGACTTGCCTATGCGGTTGCCTAGAATACTCCCACTGCGCGTGTTTTTCGATTATGGATATTACCGGACGAAAGGCGTTTCTAATGATCCGCTCGTAGGAGAAAGTATATACAGTGCTGGGTTAATGTGGAGTGTCCTAGATGGCGGACTAGAGATTTATGTTCCGTTACTCAGTAGCAGTAGAATCAGCTCGGTTTATTCTGAATTAGGAGAAAATGTTTTTCAGAGAATCAGCTTTTCGATTGATCTTCATAGAATGAATCCATGGGACTTGATAGATGATTTAAATTTCTAATTGTAGGCCTGTGGACTGGAATAAATTGTGGAAGATTTTAAAAAAGAAAGGCTCTAAAACTCCTCAGGTAAATCATGTTCCGCTGATGCATGAGGTAATAGATTTAGAATCATTTCAAGAAGAAGAATTAATAGAATGGAAGAAGGCTGATAAGTGTGGTTCTATAATGGATCAGATTTCAAGCGCAGAAACGGCTAATCAGAATGCGCTGCCTAACCCACTATCACACATAGATTTTCTTGATCAAGCACATTCTTCAGGCTTCGTATGGATGTGCGACCCATCTGACCCTTATAGTGTGAATGACTTTAGATTTTTGCAGCATGACTTCTATCTGAAATTACTCAAGCATGGGTATAGTTTATCGCTGGCAGACGCAAGGAGTATTTCTAAAAAAGGAAACCTACAGTTGACATATAAGTACTACCTCAAGCCTCGTCGAAATAAAAATCTCAGAGAAAAATCTGAGCAAGCATATGGAAATATATCTATCGAGCTGGTATTAATCAATGACGAGCCATACATGTTTAGATTAATGGCGCATACCTATAGTGATCGCAATTACTTGCCTGCTAAACCAAGGGAAGGATTAATGAGAATCTTAATGGGGTCTTAGTAATTCTCTTCTGTGAGGAGGTCCCAGAGTTTGTCTTTTAGAGGTTGTAAACCCAGTTGAGCAACAGAAGAAATAAATAAGTACGGTATTTCCATCGTCATTTCTTCTTCTAGTAACCCTTTCATTTCATCATCGAGCATGTCACTCTTGGAGATGGCCAGTAGTCTAGGCTTATCCATCAATTCTGGATTATATAATTCTAGTTCCTTCAGTAGAATACTATATTGCTTATTGATATCGTCAGCATCTGCTGGAATAAGAAAGAGTAAAACAGCATTCCTTTCTATATGGCGCAGGAATTTATGGCCTAGGCCTTTTCCTAGGTGGGCATTTTCAATGATCCCTGGAATATCTGCCATTACGAAAGATCTCTGATCTCTATAATATACGATACCTAGATTAGGTGTAAGTGTTGTGAAAGCGTAATTAGCTATTTTAGGCTTGGCAGCAGTAAGAACAGATAGTAGTGTTGATTTACCAGCATTGGGAAATCCGACAAGTCCTACATCTGCGATGATTTTTAATTCTAGAATTTTCCAGAATTCTTGACCTTCTTCTCCCGGTTGAGAATACCTGGGGGATTGGTTAGTAGAAGTTTTAAAATGATGATTTCCTAATCCTCCTCTACCACCTTTCAGCAATACTCTTTCTTCTCCGTGCTCGGTTATTTCAAATTCTGTATTGCCTGTTTCCGCGTCTTTAGCAACTGTACCGATAGGTACTTCAAGGATGATGTCTTCACCTCTTGCTCCTGTACTTCTGCTTCCACTGCCATGCTCTCCATGACCCGCCTTGATGTGCTTTCTATACTTTAGGTGAAGCAATGTCCACATCTGACTGTTACCCTTGAGGATGATGTGTCCACCTCTTCCTCCGTCACCACCGTCAGGACCTCCTTTAGAAGTCATCTTGTCACGAAAAAAATGAGAAGACCCTGCTCCTCCACGACCGGAACGACAATTTATCTTGACATAATCAACGAAATTCTGTTCAGCCATGGGCGTTATTTAAGACTGGAGGGAGTCTATGAGTGCGGTTAAGCGGTTAAATATTTCATCTATAGTTCCTATTCCAGAGATCTTATGGGCCTTTTCCTGGGCGTGATAAAAATTGAAAACTGGACTTGTTTCATTTTTATAAACCTGGATACGGTTTCTTATTATGGTCTCGTCGTTGTCGTCAGACCGTCCCGAAGTTTTCCCTCTATTGAGAATTCTACTTACAATTTCTTCATCATCGACGTCCATAGCTATGAGACCTGCAATGGTGTGTCCTTTTCCACCTAAGAAAGAATCCAGAGATTCTGACTGAACAATGTTCCGGGGGAATCCATCAAAAATGAACCCTACCGCATCAGGGTGCATATTTACTTTATTCTGTAGCATGCCTATGGTTACTTCGTCTGGAACGAGGTCTCCGGCAGATATATAACTTTTAGCTTTTAGGCCCAGTGGCGTGTCGTTACCCATTTCATATCGAAAAAGATCTCCGGTAGAAACGTGAATGAGGTTGTATTTTTCAACGAGCTTAGCCGCTTGAGTCCCTTTGCCAGATCCCGGTGGACCAAATAGAATGATATTAAGCATAGAATTTTTCTGATTGTGATATGATGGCACAAAAATATTGATAAACCACCGAAATAACTGCTTAAAAGGCATAATAAGTTCAATTGGGTTGAATTAATTAGAAACTATCTCATTTTCCAGAGACAATTTCACGTTGTTCAGAAATCAGATCTCGACCGAAAAGGTAGAGTTCGTTCCAGTAGGTGGACCCATTGATTTCATCTATTTTAACCCCAGATGACGATGTACTATGAATCACATGTAGGGATCCTCCTTTTCTACTATGAACCATGGATACGTGGCTGATTTTTCCATTTTTTCCGAAGAATACTAAATCTCCAGGCTGTAAGCTGCTCCTAGATTTATATTTTCCTAATTTGGCTAGATGATGAGAAGCACCCTGAGCTTGTAACCCTTGTTTATTATATACATAAGAGATAAGACCACTGCAATCTAGTCCTTGACTTGGTTTTTTTCCTCCATACTTATACTCGGTACCTAAATATTTTCGGGCTTCGAGAATGACCGCATCTCTTACTGTAGCGTATTGTGGTTTTGCTTTTTTAGCAGGGCGATGCGTTCTTGCCTTTCTCTTTTTATGAGTAATAGATCGGCGTGGTGTACTACAGGAAGAAAGCAGGATTACGAAAACAAAAATTGTATAAATAATTCTCATAAAAGGTGATTTACATATTATAATAATTTTTAATATGACAAAAATTATGCCTTTCTTTGTAAGACAGATTCAACGCAATGAATAGCACTAATCAGAAACAAAAATCGAATCATGGAGTACTTGCCATTTTAATATGGTGCATGTCAGGAATGGTAGGTCTCTCGTCTTGTGGCCTAGGGTCGCCTAGCTATATAGAAACTACAGATAAGACCGCTTCACTAGTAATAATAAGTGGTCTTTCTATGGATATATATCAAGAAGAATTAGCAGGAGGCAGTCTGATGAATATTGGTGCATTTGCCGAGGAAGCTGTGCAAGTGGCCCAGGGAGTATCTTCCTTCCCATCTGTGCATGGATATGATCATTATCCTTTCATAACAGGAATGCATGCTTACGAGAGCGCCATCTATGGAAATCAATGGTATGACCGTAGTCGCAAGCGTAATAATGTAAGAAATTATGATAGGAAGGAGGGATATGAGGTGATTAATCAAGAAATAAGCAGAAGTTTCAAGACTATTTATGAGTTTACAGATCAATTTTATACCTCCAGTGTAAATTGTATTCCTAATCGAGGCGTACATGACCCAGCGGTAACTAAGCCACAAGCGGGGTCTTATTACGAGGAAGTATCTGCAACCATTGATTTATCTATCGCACAACTGATTGATAATCCTAAGGTACAGGGTATAACCATATCCGCACTTGCAGAATATGGGTTGAAACATGGGAAGGATGAAGAATATCGGAAGCTCCTTATTCATATCGATCGGGAGATAGGTCGATTTCTTACTGCAGCAGATAGCAGTGGCCAGGCAGATAGGTTGATTGCCATTGTTTCAGACCATGGAATTCAGGAAGCGACAACGTATCTGCCGATGACAGAATTCGCTAAGAAATATATTAAACTGGATCTCTA
>CAZFJO010000048.1:7197-17350 GCA_964518915.1 uncultured Saprospiraceae bacterium | reverse complement strand
ACATATCACATTTCAATGCGTAAGGGAAGTCTCTGTGATAATGATAGATTAGTGAATGGTAAGCAAGCTAGGATACATTTAACTAAGAAGTTCTTAAAGACGTTTTTTATAAATCCGATAAGAGGTCTTCCTGGTTGAATGATCATAATAGGTTTAATAAATGTTACTTTTGAATGATGAGTTGGTTTCAGAAGAATACTGGATTAGTGGTTGCCACAATTGTAGTTGTCTCTGCTCTCCTGGTTTTCAATAAAATATGGGATGCAGACTATGTAAACTGGGATGATCCGGATTACATCTACGAGAACGAAGTCGTGTTAGAATCTGAAGGTGTGTTCTCTAGCAATACGATCCGATCTGTTTTCTCTCAGCAAGTAAGAAGTATATACAGTCCCATAACCATACTCAGCTATGTCGTGGATAAATCGCTTTATGGAATCGATGCGCCACAGAAATTTCACATTACTAATCTACTGCTCCACTTACTTGTTATTCTAGTGATATTTAAATTAAGTATTCTCTGGGGCTTGAATAAGGTAGCGGCAACCGCAACGACTCTACTGTTCGCCCTTCATCCCATGCGGGTTGAGCCAGTGATGTGGTTGACTGCAAGAAAAGATCTTTTGTTTGCCTTGTTTTTCTTTTCAGCATTGTGGTGCTATATTTCTTACTATTCTAGGGATAAAAGGCGTCCGATTTTATATTTTATGGTATGGATCCTATTTTTTCTGTCCTTGCTTACTAAGGTGCTTGCTGTTGCTTTTCCTGTTGTATTGCTTATATATCACTGGTCTAGTGGGAAGTATGTATTAGGTGATTGGGTGAAGAAAACAGCCTTGTTTTTTATAGTTTCTCTGGCATATGGAATGCTCTCACTTGTTTTAGCGAATAATTTCAGCTCACTGGAAGTATCCGCAGAATCGGTACCTTTTTTAGATAGGGTAGGATTGGCATTTTCAGCATTTTCTGCATACGTGATTAAAAGTATTTACCCTTATGAAATGATGCCAGTATATCCTTATGTCAAAGCCCACTGGGGCAATTATTTTTTAGGAATTACGGGTGTTTCGATTTACCTATATATGATATATTATGCCTGGAAGTCTGAGTGGAAATGGATTGTCTCTGGAATGTTATTCTTTCTGGTTAATATCGCTCTTACCTTACAGATCATTCCTGTAGGGCAGGGTTATCTTTCAGATCGATATACGTATCTTCCATATTTCGGATTATTCATTGTGTATGGAAAATTACTGGGGATATTATGGGATAAGCGTAAGCCGGTAGCAATGGCCCTTACTACAGTTATGCTCTTGATCTATGGTTATATAACTTATTCCCATAGTGAGATATGGAAAGATTCGGATAAGCTGTGGCAACACCAACTGAGGTATACACCAGACTTATCTGTAGCGCTCAAGAACATTGCATCGTTTCATGCGGAAAAAGGATCTACGGAAATTGCTAAATCGTATTACAACAGAGCTATAGCGGCCGGCAGTAATGATCCTGCTGTGTATTATTATCAAGGGCTATTGTATTTTAAAAATCCAGGGCTGGGTAGCCATGAAGAAATATTGTCCTTGTACGACACGGCATTGTCTCTAGATGAAAGTTATGCAGGGATTCATGGTAACAGGGGCGTGTTGCTTGCTACTATGAAACGATATAATGAAGCCATAGAATCCTTAAGAATGGCGGAAAGCCTGAATAGAGATGATCCTAGCATATATACCAATCAAGCTTATGTCTACAATGAACTGGGACAGATGGATCAAGTACTTACAAGCTTAGAAAAATATGTCAGATATAGGCCTGAAGATCTTACTACTAGATTTCAGAAAGCCAAGGTTGAGTATAGCTTAGGTAAAACGGAGCAATCCATAAGAACATTAAGAGCGATTCTCCAGTTAAAGCCAGACTATTCAGAGGTATTGTCTTATTACAACAACATCTCACAGTAATGGATAGACTTAAAAATGGGTCCAGCACTTGGTTCCGGAATTGATATCTATGCATCCGATATAAGAACCAGGGATAGGGTCATAAGCAAGAACATACTTGCCTATTTTCTCCGAATTGAAGTAAGCTTCTTTAACTAGTTTTCTGAAAATGTAAAAAACATGGCTAGTGGGCTTGGGTGATTTCAATCCATCGGCAGCGAGAAATTCCATGATCGTGTTTCGTTGATCCGAGTTACAGGAAGCTATCTCTAAGTTGTGTAGGTTGAGTGCAAGTTGGTTCAAGCTGGCCAGACCTTGTTTTAATTGGCCTTGATTTTCTACTCCCATAAAAGCTGAGACATAGTTGTCTATGGATGCTGGGACGCGTACGTCTGAGGCGCCGGGCGAATCAGAAGGAGGAATAAACAGATCGGCTAGTATAGTGAGAATCTCTACTTCTTGTGGGCTAAATACGCGGTAAGTGTATGTTGTTTCATCATCTATAGCCTTACAAGAGAGAGGATGAAAACTTAAGCTGCTTAAAGCAATTCCTGATAGGGTCAATTTTATGGCTTCTCTTCTTTTCATGATAAGTCTCCATTTTTTAATTGCTCTACGGCGTAATTAGCCGCTCTTGCTGTCAAGGCCATGTAGGTAAGGGAAGGATTCTGACACGCAGAACTGGTCATGCAAGCTCCATCTGAGACAAAAACATTGGGAACAGTGTGTACTTGATTCCACTTGTTGAGTACTGACGTGCGGGGATCATTTCCCATTCTAGCAGTTCCCATTTCATGAACAGCAGATCCTGGAAGTGCATTGGAAGGTAGAGGGGTTACATTTTCCAATCCTGCGGATGTGAGCATATGTACGGACTCTTCAATCATATCTCTACCCATGGCAAGTTCATTTTCTCCCCACTCGATGTCTATATCTAGGGTAGGAAGGCCATATGGATCTAGAATTTCATGGTTTAAGGAAATCTTGTTTCTATGCTGCGGCAACATTTCTCCTAGCCCCATGATTCCGATCTGCCATTTGCCTGGATGTAGCAATTGGTTTTTGAAATCAAGGCCGTAAGATGCTTCTGGGATGGTTCTTGACCAATTTTCTCTACTACCGCGACCTTGAATCTGAAACCCTCTGATATATGGGCGTGACTTCGTATCTGTAGGTAGGTTTTGAAATCGGGGAATGTAGATACCGTTAGGTCTCAATCCTTTATAATATTTATCTTTAAACTGGGAGGTTGTGGCAGAAGCACCACCACCTATATAATGATCCATAGCATTGTGTCCCAGTTCTCCGCTGTCATTTCCTAAACCATTCTGGAACCTATCTGATTTGGAATTCATCAGGATCCAAGTAGACTGGAAGGAGGAGGCATTGAGGAAAATCACTTTGGCATAATACGCTTCTACTTTCTGCGTGTTTTTATCGATAGCACGGATACCTATTGCTTTAGTCTGGTCTTCATTGAGTATGACTTCCGTTACAATGGTATCGGAAAGGAGGGTCATATTACCTGTTGCCTCTGCGGTAGGTAGTGTAGAGGATAGCGAACAGAAATATGCTCCATAAGGGCATCCTCTGTTGCATCGATTTCTAAACTTGCACGATTGCCTTCCGTGTAGGGGTTGGGTAAGGTTAGCTACACGTCCTATAGTCATACTTCTGTCGTTATAGTGCGTATCTATTCCTTCTTTAAGCTTATTCTCAATGCAATTCATCTCCATCGGAGGAAGAAAATGTCCATCTGGTACTTGAGGGAAATTTTCTTTTTTTCCACTTACTCCGATAAATTGCTCCACATACGTATACCAGGGTTCTATATCTGTATATCTGATCGGCCAGTCTACACCGACTCCATCATTGAGGTTGGCAGTAAAATCTTCAGGATTCCATCTGTAGACTTGTCGTCCCCAAGTAATAGATCTACCTCCTACTGTAGCTGGCTTGATCCATAAAGCCTTGTCTATATCTTGAAAAGGCTGTTCCTTATAAGGCATAAAATAATCTACATTGGAAGGTTGTAAATTATCCATGCGACCGGTAGATGGATAGTCCTGCAATTGTTGTGGCGTAAGCCGATTGTTGTGTGGGAGCTCCCAGTTATCTAGCTGTGCCTTAGGATAGTCAGGGTGGGTTACTTTTTTTCCCCTATCGATTACCAAGGTTTTGAGTCCTTTTTTTGTTAGTTCCTTAGCTGCCCAACCACCAGATATTCCTGTTCCTACTACGATGGCATCGAACTCAGGTGATGGAGAATAAAACATATTGTTCATTTTTCCTAAAAGTAAAAAAGGGGATGACATCTTATGTCATCCCCCTTAATTTATTTTTAGTAATCGAATGATTACGTGGTTTCTCTATTCTTAGATAAAACCATAATTCTTACAGAAACAATCATCATAAGTAGAAACAAGATAATTAGTCCCCATTCTCCCATTGTAGGGATGCCCTCTGCAGGGGCGGCGAAAAAAGCAGTAACACCAGCATTAATCAGATCGCCTGCATCATCATATTCACTCATGCATATATCACTTATATATTGTGATGGCCCGTTTCTCAATTCTAAATCATTATCAATTATATCTGCACAAGTTAGGTCTCCATTTAAAATTCCTTCATAATTTAAGTTTGTTGCTGGAACAGTGATTGCTTCATTGTTTGGTATACCCAAATTGACAAAATCTAGTGGGTTGTCAGGGAGATTAAATGACAAACTTCTAGATGTATTTATTTGAGCGGGAAGGCCAAATTCAGTCATACTTAAGTTTAAAGTAAGGTTGGGTTCTCCAGGGGCTGGGGTATCGGTACATTCTACTCTAGTTATCGAGAAATCAATATGACACTCTTCAATGAACGATATTCCTACATCACATGCTGAGCCAACATCCAGGATTAAGTTATTATCAACTATATTACTGCAAGTTGCTCCGCTGCTTACAGTTTCGGAAACAAAAAAGCGTGACAAGGTTTCGAAATTTACATCAATACCAAAGACAAAGTTATCTTCAGTATCGAAAACAAAGAAAGACTCAGATGAAGCAGTCTCAACGGGTGTTCCGTCTTCTAAAAGGGTTAAGTCAAAAGATATAGATGCAGTACCATCACCATTATCCGTGCAATTGATGTCTGTAGCAAAGGCTTCAAAGTTACAATCTTGTGCAACAAGAAAGCTGGTTGAAAAACTAAAGAAAAGGAATAAATAGAGGTGTTTCATGGGTTTTAATTACATTCGGTGTAAATATAACTACAATTTTAAAAATAAATAGTGTACTTGATGTTTTTAAAACATTAAATATTTTTAAATATGTTGTTTATTGGTTGTGAAGTACTTGAAAAGTAAACCATATTCTAAAAATTAATTTGTTTTTGCATCATCGTTTTATGAAATCTCGCGCCCATTACATCCTGAAAAACGTACAGAATCGATTGGGTCATAGCTTGAAAAATCCTCGATTTTTCTTACACTATCTTCGTAAATTATCACAATATTCTGGTCTTGACACAGCAGAGGGATTGTTGGTTTCTTACCCTAAATCTGGAAGGACATGGTTGCAGAAAATTGTAGTAGAAGCATGGAGGATTTCAGCTGAGTATGAAAACGAAGTTGCTGATATTTCAGGTCTGTCTTCCGTTATTCCTTCATTTCCACTTATTATACCTACACACGCCGGAGGATGCTGGGAAGAAAATTTTAATGTCTTAAATGGGGCCGAAATAACTCAGCTTGATTACAAGGATATGGAAGGCAAGAAAATGGTCTATATGTATAGAGACCCTCGGGACGTGCTTGTGAGTCAGTATTATCATATGAAACACAGAACACGGATTAAATCTATATCCAAACAAGAATTGCTGCATAGTCCTTATGTAGGAGCAGATAAGCTCATTGCTTATATGAATCGATGGGTAAAGATGAAAAAGTCGAATGGAGAGAACATACATATGGTATCCTATGAAGAATTGCATGATTCTACATTAGAAACCATGAAAGCAGTTATGGGATTCTGGAGTATTTCTTGTGAAAATGACATCTTGATGCAAGCAATAAACAATACTTCTATAGATAAAATGCGCGCACAAGAAAGCGCAGATGCTAAAACACCATGGACCTATACTCCAGATGGTTCACTTTCTGATAGTTACCATGCGAGAAAAGGAAAAACAGGAGAATACTTAACTTTTTTCAACGAAGAGGAACAGAAGTTCTTGGGTGATAAGATGGAAGAAAATTTAGATGGATACTTTAGCGCTTATTTGCGTAAGCGATAGCTGCATCGATGCCAGTCCGACCAGCATCGTGCTGGTTGTCATACGTATGCAAGCCATGCCTTCCGATGGATGTTAAGTTCTTATATTGAGATAAATAATCCTGTACAATTGTAAATTTTTCTTGTCTTCCGCTGACCATGAGCGGATAGGCATATCTATTGCGCATGATTTTCTGTTCTAGAATCTCTATGTGCTTTCTAGATATCGCTTTCTTGAAATGATCCATCGTCACATCAACGAGGTTATCCACTTCCATATTCCATGTTTTATCTCCATAATCACAGAAATACTCAAAGACATAAATGGATTCCCCTGAACTTATGAGTGATGAAGAAAAATTGCCAGGACTGTGTACTCGACAGAACGGTATGTTTTTCTCTGGAAAATAAATCCACTGACTATCAATAGGGCTTTTATCTTTAACCCTGAGGATTACATACACTTGAGAACGATAGATCAATCCATGGATGGCTTCCAGGACAGACACTGGTGGCTGTGGCTGTAATAGGTTGATAAAAGTTACGAGAGGGATAGAAGAAAATAGATGATCTACTTCTACCTTATCGGTTCCTATTCTCACACTTATGATTTTATCATCAGAAGCAATAATTTCAGTAGGCTGGCAATTGTATTTTACAGATAACTTCTCGGCCATCTTATCATACAACTGCCCAGCACCTTGCTGGGGGTAGAAAAAACTTCGTTTATTCTGTGTATAAAGAGATCTTATGATTTTCCATATAGAAATCCTGTCCATCCTAGGCTTGATCCATTCTGTTTCTAATTCAGAAATAGGAAGGCCCCACATTTTCTCTGTATAATTAATCACATTAAAATGGGCCAGTTTTTTTCCTACTTTACGGTAAATGAAAGCTTCTAAATTATCATTGGCATAGAACTGAGACATCAGATATGAACCTACGAATCCTGCTACCTTGGTCATGCCTAGTTGACGGATCATGTCGCTTAATGAATTAGGGAAGGTTAAGAGCTTGCCAGCTATAAATTGGTCTACTTTCCAAGTTACTTTTTTTAAATCTGTGCCTAAAAATTCACGAGCGATTTCCATGATGTAATCATCGCTGGTATGGAGGATATGTGGCCCTATTTCATAACTCCCCGATTCTAGACTGTGGGTTGCAGCCAGTCCTCCTGGTTGATTTTCTTTTTCAATTATAAGGTGCTCAATTCCACGTCTATTTAATTCTGTCCCACAGAATATTCCAGCAGGTCCAGCTCCTAATATGACATTGTGAGGTCTATGCATCAATAATTAAAATGAAATTTATTCTAAAGGACAAAGTAAGTAAAAATAAAATTTGTGCACCTTTGCGCTAATTGTGCAGAAAACCATGAACAAAAAAATACTTCTTCTAGGAGCAGGAGGTTTTATCGGATCCCATCTAACCAGTCGACTGGTACAGGATGAAAAATATCTTGTTACTGCTGTTGATATTGAGAAGAAAAAACTGGTCGACATAGCGTTTTCTTTTCCTTATTTCCATCTAGATGTATTTCGTGATAAGGATAAATTAAAAAGTCTGATTGCAGACTCAGACATAGTTGTAAATATGATCGCCATAGCTAATCCAGGTATGTATGTGAAGGATCCACTTTATACTTTTAAATTGGATTTTCAGGAGAACCTATGGATCGTAGAACAATGCGTAGAACTAAAGAAGCGACTGATACATTTTTCAACTTCTGAAGTTTACGGAAAATCACCGGCGCAATATTCTGATAGAAAAGAATTTCCGTTTGATGAGGATGAGAGCAACTTGATTTTAGGTCCCATCAAGAATCATAGATGGATATATGCTTCTTCTAAGCAGTTGCTAGAGCGTGTCATTCATGCCTATGGCTTACAGCAAGATTTGAATTATACGATTATAAGACCCTTTAACTACATCGGACCTAAAATAGATTTCCTCCCAAGTGAAGAGGAAGGAGTGCCACGGGTTTTCTCTTATTTTATGGATGCCTTGCTCAATCAGAAGCCGATGTCTCTGGTCAATGGTGGAGAACAGAAAAGATGTTATACAGATATCCGAGACGCAACTGATGCGCATATGTTGATTCTAGGATGTGAGGATGAGCGCGTCCACCAGCAGATAATTAATGTAGGCCATGTAGACAACGAAGTGTCTATCATTGAACTTGCTGAGCAGATGAATCAGATGTACAAGGATAAATTTCATGGCCTACCTGTCTCTACTGAAGAGGTGACGGGAGAGGCATTTTATGGTGAAGGGTATGACGATTCTGATCGACGGATTCCTGTCTCTAGTAAGGTTGAAAAACTGGGCTGGAAACCTCGTTACTCTATGAGCGATATCCTTTCATATTCTATGTCTTATTATATCAATGGTAAAAGATAGAGAAAGATTTCTCAGAGTTATTTCTTACATTAAGATGAAATTTCAACCCTTGTTAAATCAATCTTATGGGAAACGAGACTCCAGGTGTATCTAGTGAAACCACAGAAAAGTCAAAACGACAAGCCGTTGTAATCATCCATGGAATCGGAGAACAACGACCGATGGAAACCCTTACTAATTTTATAGACGCTGTCTGGAGAACCGACAAGCAACAGACAGAGATGTATGAACCGAAGGTCTATAGTAAACCGGACCATGTTTCAGAGAATTTCGAACTGAGGCGACTTACGACCAATAAAAATAAGAACAATTATGTGACAGAATTTTATGAGTACTACTGGGCGCATATGATGGATGGCAATCAACTCCATCACCTATGGACCTGGTCTAAAAAATTATTGCTCGGAAAATTGCCTCCGGTTCTCAATCTCGTAAGATGGGTATTGTTGATTTTACTAAGTATAACGCTGGCCCTTGTCTTTTACTTGTTTAATAGCGATATACATTTGCCTTTCCATATCCTAAAAATAGGGGGCTTAATGCTTACCTTCATATTAATACCATGGGTTACCTCTATCCTTACGGATATAGCAGGTGATGCCGCGCGTTACATCGATGCTTCTCCTAGAAATGTCAAGGCTCGACAAGAAATCCGTAAGAGTGGAGTAGCACTTATAAAGTCCTTGCATGATAGCGGGAAGTTCGACAGAATAATTCTAGTCGGTCATAGTTTAGGTTCAATGATTGCTTATGACATCCTTACCTTTTCCTTTCCGCTAATACAAGGTGAATTTCCAAAAGGAAAACACCTCCCAGCGGCTAAAGCAGTTGCAGAATATACACTTAGTGGTATTACAGATGTACAGCATTTTCAGAACTTGCAAGCGGAGGCATTTAGGGAACAAAAGAATTTAAATCATGGTTGGTTGGTCTCTGATTTTATTACCCTCGGCAGCCCGCTTACCTATGCAGATGTGCTATGGTCTGGTGATAAGAAATTGCATCATAGAAGGGTAGAAGAAAAGGTTCTTCCAGTGTGTCCTCCGGTTTTAGAAAATGATGGTTTCATATATTCTCACGATGCCAGGAAATACCACCACGCGGCCCATTTCGCAATGACACGATGGACTAATATTTACTTCCCACAGAAGCTATTGATATTCGGTGACCTAATCAGTGGGCCGTTGCAATCTGTATTTGGAAAAGGGGTCAGAGATATAAAGTCCTGGTACCATGGAAAGCTAGGATTATTTTCTCACACTAAATACTGGAAGCCTTCTAAAAACAATCGACATCTGGTGGAATTACGAAATGCCATCAACCTTCTTGACTTGTAATGAAATGATGTATTTGTCTTGCTAGAAGGATTGGTCGATTGTTACCTAACTCCGGTAAAAAATATTCAACCAGAATCTATTTCAATACTTATATTGTAGGTTCAAATCAAACACCAAACCATGAGTAACTCCATTCTACCTATTTTTCTATTGTTAAGCTCAATCTGTTTCAGTACGTTACAAGCACAAGAAACCAGGCTTCTTAGACAACCAG
>CAZFJO010000048.1:0-7097 GCA_964518915.1 uncultured Saprospiraceae bacterium | reverse complement strand
TCAATCTGTTTCAGTACGTTACAAGCACAAGAAACCAGGCTTCTTAGACAACCAGCTCTCAGCGAAAAGCACATTGCCTTTTCCTATGGAGCGGACATATGGATTTCCGATAGAGAAGGGCAGAATGTACGTCGGATAACATCTACTCAAGCGGTAGAGAGTAATCCTGTAATATCTCCTGATGGCAATCAGATTGCCTTTTCTTCCAATCGCGCTGGAGGATCTGCCGTGTACGTAGTTTCTACAGCCGGAGGAATCCCACAACGATTGACCTATATGCCAGGAGGAGCGACCGTACTAGATTGGACGCCGGACGGGACACATATTTTATTTTCCTCAGCGTATGGAACAGCCCCATCATCTCACAATTACTTATGGAAAGTGCATAAAGAGGGTGGCCCAGAAATGAAGGTTTCGAGTCAGTGGGGGAATGATGCCGAGTATGCCCCAGATGGAAATAGATTGATCGTTGATAGAGTAAGAAGATGGGATGTAGAGTGGAGGTTATATAGAGGAGGACAGAACACACCTCTAGTCGTGCTCAATCTTGAGGATAATTCAGAAATTCTCATTCCTTGTGATAAGACGACTGATATTCAACCTGTATGGTTAGGAGATATGGTTTACTTCATTTCAGATAGGGATGGTTGTTCTAATATATGGTCTTTCGATCCTTCCTCACAAGACCTATCTCAGTTGACGACTTTCAAGGGTGCTGATGTAAAAACACTGAGTGGATATGGAGGTCATCTAGCATATGAAAGAGAAGGAAGACTTCATCTTCTTGACCTTAGCAACATGCAATCAAGGAGTCTAAAAATTCAGATAGTAGGAGATTTTCCCTGGGCAGAAGAGAAGTGGGAGAATGTCAGTAACAGTGTGAGTTCTGTTTCTTTATCGCCTACTGGCAAAAGAATCCTCATGGAAACCAGGGGAGAAATATTTACCGTTCCAGTTAAGGATGGCGCTTCTAGAAACCTTACTAAATCTTCCGATGCAGCAGACAGACGGCCGTTGTGGTCACCCAAGGGAGATAAGGTGGCTTGGTTTTCGGACAAGGGGCATGGCAACTATAAACTTTACTTTACCGATCAATCCGGAATGAAAGAAACAACATCTATGGATATCGGTGATTCCAAATTGGGATGGGAGTTAACGTGGAGTCCGGATGGTGAGCACATAGCATTTGTCGATGACGATACTAGGATTAAAGTATTAAATATTAAAAATAAGACGTGGAAAACAGTGGACCATGCAGGAACCAACTTAGATAGAGGCAACATGAACTTAGCTTGGTCTCCAGATTCTAAGTGGCTCGCTTACGCCAAATCTGGAAGCAATAATCTGAGAAGAATTATGGTCTGGAAGTTAGGTAGCGATACTCCACGCCGATTGACGGACGAATTCGCCGATGCAATCTTACCAGCATGGGATAGAGACGGGAAGCATTTTTATTTTGTAGCCAGTACAGATGTTGCACTAGGCTCAGGATGGGCAAATACGAGTAGTATGCAAGCAGACCCAGAATACGCAGCTTATGTTGTAAACCTTGTGAGTGATGAAGAATCTCCTTTCGTTCCTAAAAGTGATGAGGAAGAAGTGAAAGAGGAAGAGAAGGAAGGAGAATCGGAAAAGAAAAAAGAGAAAGAGAATAAGGAAGAAAAGAAAGAGGATAAGAAATCAGAAAAGGATGCCGCTGACATCGTCATTGATTTCGAGAAAATAACACGAAGGACGTTAGCGATTCCTATCCCTTCTGATAATTATGGAGCAGTAATAGCAGGTCCTAAGGGCTCTGTTTTTTTCGGTGCATGGGCATCAAATTTCAGCGGTATGAATGTCAAGAAATTTACCTTGAAAGATAGAGAAGCTAAGGATTATGTGTCTGGGGTAAGAAACCTTACTATCTCGCATGATGGCAATCATCTTCTAGGTAATGTGCAAGGACAGTGGAAGCTGATGAACGCCGGTGGCCCTAGTGGAAAGGATGGAAAATCGATAAAGGTAAATCTCAAGATGAAACTTGATCGGGTAGAGGAGTGGACTCAGATTGCCCACGAAGCGTGGAGATATCAGAAAGATTACTTCTATGATCCTGGAATGCATGGCAGAGATTGGAATGAAGTAAAAGCCAGGTATGAGCCGCTCTTCCCACACATCAGGCATCGATCTGACTTAAGCTATATTCTAGATCAGATGAATGGAGAGTTGTCAGTCGGACACAGCTTCGTCTTCGGTGGAGATTTTCCTTCAGTGGAAAGATCTCAACTAGGCTTGCTAGGAGCAGACCTAGTATCCAAGAGTGGACGCTGGCAGATAAAACGAATCTATACAACTGAAGCATGGAATCCTGGATTGTCAGGACCCCTAGATAGACCCGGAACCAATATTCAAGAAGGCCATTATTTAGTAGGAATTAATGGGGTAGAAGTAACTGCTGAGGACAACCTATTTATGCATCTAGATGGTACAGCTGGAGAACAGACTACCATCCATATCAATGATAAACCAGAATTCTCATCGTCGTGGCAAGAAGTCATTGAACCCGTAAGATCGGATGTAAGCTTGAGGAGAAGAGCCTGGGTAGAGGATAACAGGAGGATGGTAGATTCACTCTCAGGAGGAAAGCTAGCTTATATCTGGGTGCCTAATACAGGTGGTCCAGGCTTTGTCTCATTCAATAGGTATTTCTTCGCTCAGCAAGATAAGCTAGGTGCCGTTATAGATGAGCGATTTAATGGTGGAGGTCTCCTTGACGATTATATGGTGGACTTGATGACCCGTAAGTTGCGGGCTGCCATTACCAATGAAGTTCCCGATGGAGCCCCATTCCGATTGCCTGCAGGAATATTAGGGCCTAAGGTATTGTTGATCAATGAACTCGCTGGATCTGGTGGAGATTTCTTTCCATGGGTATTCAGGCAGCAGAACGCTGGTAAGTTGATCGGATCTACTACATGGGGAGGACTGGTGAAGTCATCTGTTCATTATGGCTTCATAGATGGTGGTGCGATGACCGCTCCAGATAACGCCGTATTTGACCCGATTAAAAATGAATGGATAGGAGAGAATAAAGGAATTCATCCAGACATTGAAGTAAGACAAGATGCTAAGTCCTTGTCTCAAGGTAGAGACCCGCAATTAGAGAGAGCGGTAGAAGAATTGCTGAAACAATTGTCTGGCATTGATGCGACTACGATTAGACCACCGAATTATCCTAAGCCTGCAACTGGAAATTAATCTTTCGAATTTATAGTAGAAGATAAAACATCTAGATTTCCATAAAGAGAATCCATATGGTCAGAACGCTTTATATACTTCTTGTGATGGCGATTGTGGCTTCTTGCAAGGAGACAAAATCAGCAATATTGACGATTGATTGTAAGGATCAAGTGAAGGACTATGAGGCATATCTTACTGGACTGGATAAAGGATATGTTTATTCCTTAGATTCAGCTATGATCTGGTTCAGGCAAGGTTTTCTACAATGCCGTGATATGGAAAAACAAGATTCTATGTTTATGCCTTTTTTCGCATTGTATAACGAAGTAGGAGATTCTATGGTTTCTGAGAAGGATGCAAGGATAGAGTTGTATGGATATACTATTGATTCCACAGGACAGACTTGGGTAGGGCAACCTTCTGAATCTACTTTTCTGAAAGATTCCATCATTGCTTACCTTTCTGTACCCATGCGTTCGTTCTGCATTCAGAATTTAAAAGAATACGACGACGAATTGTCTTTTCAATCTATTATGCGTAACACGTTGTGGTGGGACAAGTTTAAAAAAGACCATGAAGGTTTCTTTCTCATGGATATGGTAGATTATCACTATGAGCAATGGCACTTGCGGCACTTAATCAGTGGATATAAAAGTATAAAAGTGCTAGATGAGAAGAACGTTTTACTTGAATCTGTTGAGAAGAAGTATAGGGAGATTATAAAGCATAATTCGTCTTCATCGACTGCTAAAATTCTTACAGATTTACTAAGTCGAATTGAAAAGAATGGAATGAAGTATCCAGAAAATATTCCTAGGTTTGTAGATGAGGTATTGAAATAAGAATAAATGAAAGCAGCTTTTTACTTGTAGTATTCATTCCCATTTATGGCTCCTTATATGTAGATATAAATTGATCGATTTCACAGAATAATTTTTCTGCTTTACCACTCTGGTATTCAATTGCGAAGCTATTGTTGTAATTCGATCCATAACTAGAAAATGGGTGATTGGCTTCGATAGGAATGGTTCCTACGTATGCCTTAATATCATCTGCTTTAATTCTGTTTTCATATGCAGCCCGTATATGATCTAGAGCTTTCTGCGCGTCTTCACGGATAATGAATGATACTTTAGCTGTGACGTTATCCGCTTGTAATTCTTCCGCCATTTCAACCATCTGATCGATGACAGATGGTTGTTCGGTATCTTGGATGTAAATAAGTATGCCTGGATTAGCATGTCTGAATGAACAGAGTGGACATGAATACTTGCCATAGTCTGGACCTAATATGTGTTGCATAGGAAATGATATCATATCCTCACCTGACTGAAGGTTTAGACAAGGTGCAGCATTATGTTTTTCTAACGGATGTCCAGGAATGTTCTGGCCTAAGTATATGTCTCTTATGCCATGCCAGATGGAATCAGACGTATCAATCCTAGTCGTACCACTGCCGCCACGTTGAGAACGATTGTTCTTTTTTTCTCCCACATAAAAAGGGTCATGGTCGAAGCACAAGTTATCGATCCAGTAAGGAGGCTTTTCTTTTTCTTTTATAATGTAATGGATATGTGCTGGTTCTTCTCTGTTAGGGTAGCATCCAGGAAGGGCTGTTATTATTTCGTAACGACCTGTTTCATCTGGTTGGACCCAGCCTCTCAAGGCACCATGGCTGGTTTCTCCACCACTATATAAACCTTGTGGGTCGGTGTGGTAAAAGTAAACCACAATGTCTTTCATAGCGTATGAAGGAGGAGCGATAACTCGGCCGGTAATGTGTAATTCTGTGAACTTACTTAAGTCGTGAGGAACAGTGTAAGTAGAAGTTAACGTTTCAGGCATATTGTGAAACATGTATTCACATCCATCACAAGGAGAAGGGTCTATGTTTGATTTGATAACCGGAGATGTTGTCTGTTGTGGATTTAAACAACTGGATAAACATGCTATTAGGAATAGGAATAAAGTGCTGTTGTGATTGTAAGTGTTCATGTGCATAAAAATGCGCATGCTCGCTAATCAAAAGCAACATTCTTAATGTAAATGTCACCAAACCTTAGGTAGATGTCATGAAACTTGATTGAGTTCTGTCAGGGTTTATAATCATATGGAATCTTTATTTTGTTTCCTTGTATTGTAACCAAGTAATGGTGCTTCTTTTCTTTTATAAAAGTCTGGATGGTATCTGGATCAATGATGACAGACCTTCCGATTTTGATAAAATTATAATCTTTAAGCATAGACATGGCTTTCTTAATGGTACATCTGACATGGTGTTTTCGGCCTTCTCTTCCATGAATAAAAAGATAGTGCCCATCTGCTACAATGTGAGTTATGTAAGAAGGTCTGAATTTCTGGTTGCCTAAGAAAACCCATTCTTCTTTTGTTTCCTTTATCTGGGGCTGATGTCCAAAACGGAACAACAACAGCATCACTGCTATTCCTGGAATACCATACATTTCAAGATGGTACCCTATAATATTATTGAGATTGTATGGGTGATACATTATCGTTTCTCCGATCAACCATATGAATCCGCAAGCAGCAAGTAGAATGGTTGTATGCAGAAACAGAAGAAACAGAAAAGAAGGTGTAGAATCTTTCTTATGATACTTTAACTTGCTACAAGGCCATATTGCCATTAACCAATAAGAAGAATACAGGAGGGATTCGTTTAGATGGTAAGCGTATCCTTTAAATATGCTTACCGCAAAATGAATAATTACGGTAAGAATAAAAAGACTTATAAACGTAAAGCGAAGTATGGAAGTATAGCCTGGCTTATCTAGGTAAGAGTGATATGTTCTATATGAAGTTGACTGGTCCATAACAAGCGATTTTTTAAAAGACAAATTACTGCTTTAATACCAAAATCCAGGATTGTTGAAAACTGGATGAATAATTAATGAATGAACGATAGACCATATAATCTTATTATTAATATTGGTTTCCTCATAATAATCTTACTGAGAATGAGGGACTACGCAAGCCCTGCTGTTCAGTAGTTTCATAAGAAGGTAGAATAGCTTTTCTGTGTCGATTGGGTCAAGTAAGAATGTTAAATAGCACGGAAAATTATATCACTCGACTATGCCTTTTCTGAAGGCCCATGCCACCAGACCTGGAGTATTGCGGGTGTCTGTCTTATCAAGTAGGCGCTGCTTGTGCCCTTCTATGGTCCTGCGGGACCTGAAAACTTTATCGGCAATTTCTTGAGAAGTAAGTCCCTGACATATCAATCTGAGAATATCTAATTCTATGTCGCTGAAGTTGTGCTGTGTTTTCTTCTGGCTGGGAGGAGTATGGATTCCTTGAATCATAATGCGAGACAATTGGTCATTGAGATAAAAGCCTATTTCAAGTACTTTATTTATGGCCAGTTCAAGTTCATCGGCCTCCGCATCCTTGAGTATATAACCCTGAGCACCTAGTTTCATGGCTTGCATGACGAAGGGAATGTCATCATGCATAGATATAATCAGTATAGGTATATTGTTGCCTATTGACCTGAGTTCTTCTAAGGTTTCAAGACCATCCTTTTTAGGCATTTTTATATCAAGTAAAACTAAATCTGTGTCTGGGTGTGATGCCAGTTTTTCTAAACATTCTTCTCCATCACTTGCTTGAAAATATACTTCAGTATTCTGAAGGCTATTGATTATTCTTGATAATCCGGTGCGGAACAATGTGTGGTCATCTATGATTCCTATTTTACGCATGTGGCAGTTCTTTAGTGATGACGATGGAGCTTCCATTACTGGGCGAAGTTGTGATTTCTAAACGACAGCCTATGGCTTTAGCTCTGGCTTCTATATTGCGGAGACCGAGGCCATTAGACCCACGATCAATATCGAAGCCCTTTCCATTATCAT
>CAZFJO010000047.1:9194-17413 GCA_964518915.1 uncultured Saprospiraceae bacterium | reverse complement strand
GGGCTTAGAAGGTCTGATGTATTTTAAATAAAAACGGATATAGTAGTCCTTGAGTTTATATACTCTATCCTTCGCTTTATTGCCATAAGGAACAACTGAAGTAATGAAATCTGATGCTTCTAGTTCTTCTAAGATTGCAGTCGTTCCTCCTCCTGAAGTCAACCTTGATTGCTTTATAACTTCTTCTCTGAGCATTCCTTGCGGACGCTTGTACAAGGCCTCTATGATCTGAGTATGTTTCTCGGATTCGTTGAAAAGTGAGGCGAGCAACTCATTGTATTCTGTCCGTAGTAACCCATTCTGAGAAAAGCATATTCTATCGATATTCTGGACGAGGCTTTCTCCTTTCTTAAGCTGTTCTAGGTAGAATGGGATTCCACCCATCATCATGTATAGCTTGATGATGTCTATGTGTCCGAGTATGATGTTTTTAGATTGTAAGAATGCCTTCGTTTCTTTTAGATTAAATGGTTTTAAATCTATACGAGCTGTGACTCGATTGTGTAACCCTCCTTTGTTGCGTAGAACCTTGTTAATCATCCACGAGGCGGAAGACCCGCATATGATTACCATGAGATCGGTCCTTGTCGAGCCGTAGGCATTCCAGAAATCTGTAAATGCAGTGAGAAACCTAGACTTGTTCGTTGCCATCCATGGGAATTCATCGAGGAAGATTACTTTCTTTTTTTTAGATTTTAGTTTTCCTAGGTAGGCTACCAATAAATCAAATGCTTCAAACCAACTTGTCGGTACAGGCAGGTCTAGTTTTTTCTGAGATTGGATTTCTAGATTCTTGTGGAAGCGATTTAAATGTTCAGGAAGGTTTCCTCGGTATAGCCCTGTAAACTGAAACACCATGTCCTTGCTTAAAAAATTTCTAACAAGGAAGGTTTTTCCGACACGCCGCCTGCCCAGAATGGCGATTAGCTCAGCCTTCTTCGAAGCCTTTTTTTCTTTAAGTTGTTTCTTTATATCTTCTCTCCCTATTATCAATGGAGTATTTTTGTTTCGCCAAATGTACTAAAAAATTATAGATATGGCGAAACAAAATAAAACACGAAAACATCTCATGGTTTATAAATAACTATTTTTGTTTCGCCATATCTGCCTAATTTACGCAGATATGGCGAAACAAAATAAATCTAATGAAGTGATTCTTTGATGCTGCTATCTTAACCTTTTCTGGAACAATTCAAAAATCCGTCTATACTCATCTGTCCAGCTAGAAGGTTCTACGAAGCCATGCGCCTCCATCGGAAACACGGCCAATTCCCAATCTTCTTTTTCAAGTTCTATCAAGCGCTGTGATAATCTGACAACATCCTGGAACTGGACATTGGTGTCAACCATACCATGCAACATAATCAGATGTTTCTGTAGGTTTTCCGCATGGTAGATCGGAGAGCTTTTATAATATGCTTGTGGATCTTCTACCGGTGTATTAAGGATGTTAGAAGTATATCCATGGTTGTAATGCGCCCAGTCGGTCACGGATCTCAATGCTGCTCCACACTCAAATGTCTCTGGCGAGGTAAACAAGGCCATCAGTGTGATGAAACCACCATATGAGCCACCATAGATACCTAGTTTTTCTGGATCGACTCCATGTTCTGAAACCAGGTATTTAGCACCATCAACATTGTCATTCAAGTCATGACCTCCCATCCATCGATAGATGGCTGTCCTCCAATCTCGGCCATATCCTGCGCTTGCTCGGTAGTCAATGTCGATAACCGTGTATCCATTATCCGTAAGTAGGTTGTGAAACATATATTCTCTGTAATAACCACTCCACCACTCGTGTACATTCTGTAAGTAACCTGCACCATGGACGAAGACAACACCCGCACCATTATTTTTTTCAGGGGAAGGCTTGTACAATCTTGCAGGTACCTGGACACCATCTCTCGCTTTAAATTTTACGATCTCTGGTTTCCTCCACTCGTATGAGTTATAACCAGCAAGGGTAGATGATGTCATTTTTTTCATTTCTGAACCCGCTTTGTTCTCCATTACATATAGCTCCCATGGAGTATTACTGGTAGAGAATCGTACAGCTAGATGAGATTCGTCCGGCGAGATAGAAACCTGATGCCCACCTTTAACAGATGTTATCTGTGTCTTTTTTCCACCACCTGTAGACATATGATAGAAGTGTTGCTCATGAGGACTGACCTCATTGGTTGTAAGGAAGAAAGTCTTCTTGTCATGCGACAACGCTGCACTTAGGATTTCATAATTGCCTTTAGTCAGTGCTTTCTTTTTCTTATTCTTAAAGTTGTAAGAATACAAATGAGAATACCCAGTCTCTTCTGATTGGAAGTATAAAGTATGGTTATCGATCCATCCTAGGTTACCTCCAGAAAAATTCCAACTTACGATTCCTGGGCCACCGATCCACGCTTCATCTCTCTGATGGTCGATAAGTGTCAAGCTGCCTGATGCTTCATGCAATTGCATGATCCATCTGTCCTTGTTGTCCATAGACCGTACAACTACTACAGCCTTTCCATCGTCAGCGTAAATAGGGCCTAAGAGTGCAACATTCCTTTTCTTAGAAAAAGTATCGACCCATTCTTCTCCATTTTCGATGTAGTCTTTCATAAACTCAGGCTTCTGCTTAATTCCTGGAATATCAGACAAATTAACTTTATAGCTAGTGTCTTTTTTCATGTCATAGATCCACGTTACCTGAGTAGATTGTGGGTGACCTACTTTGTCTCTTCCATTGAGGTCTCTCGCATAGCCGGATTGTGTGACATTATCAGCGACTATGGTCCTTCCCGTACTTCGGTTCTTCGTAATGCTATAGGTGATAAACCTTAGATCAGGAGAGATGCCCATCAATCGGACATTTTTCTTGCCCACATATATAGGTTTTATCTGATTGCTTTCTAGCAGGTCAGCCCTTCGTTGTCGGATATCTCTTTTTTCTTTTCTTTCTCTTAATATATCGAAGTGCGCCAGCTGGTCGTCTTCGAGCCATTGTTTATGTTCTGAAAGATTTTCTTCTTTCTTTTTATTACTCGCTACGAAGTTGCTGAGTTGTTCAAGTAATCCTGAATTCAGATTTATACTATAATAATTTTTTCTAGACACGTATATAAGTCGTTCTCCATCATTAGAGAATTGCAACCTTCCCTTATTGTCCGTAGACTTAGTGAGCCGTTTTACATCACCAGTTGCTACATGCTTCAGGTAGATGTCTCCATCCATGTTGTAAGCATATCTTGTCCGATCTTTAGAGTAGGCGACACTTCTTCCTGGTTCGGACATCAATTCTGTTGGCGTCATCTTGTGGATGTCTCCAGAACGCGCATCTAACTTATATTGTGACCTTAATGTATCGTTGTCTGGATTCCATGAAAACAATATGTGGTTGCCATCAGGATTCCATCTTATGTTGTCTGGAGAAAATCCGATGAATTTTTCTCCCTGCATGATCTGCTTGATCGATAAGGAGGATGTGTTTTCTTGTGCTTGCGCAAATGTGGTGGTGCCTATGATGAAAAACAGGATGCACCTAAAATAGCTGGATTGCATGGTTGGTTATTTTTTGATACGTGAAAAATACCAAATTTGATGTAAGAGTTAAGAACAAGAGGCTATTTTTGGATTTTATTAATTCTAATTTTAATACTGTTTCATAAACACGACTACCTTATGATTGAATCTACTTCGAGACTTATGCTTCTTTTGTTTTCATCGGTATTTTTTATATTCTGTCATAGCAATACCCTGGAAGGTCAAGCATCTTACGAGATATTAATAGGGGCATGGCAGAATGAATTAGGCTCAGTCTTGCATATAGATTCTATAGGGTCTACGGGAGAGATATACGGACACTATGCCTCTTCTACAGGTGTAGATGGAAAAATCTTTCCGCTGGATGGTAAGGTTAATGCTACAACAGAGAACCCGCATGAATTCAACCTAGCTTTTATGGTAAGATGGGAAGGATATGGATCGATCACTTCATGGACGGGTTACTTTATCGATGATGATAAAGGCAGTAGAATAAAAACCTTATGGCACTTAGTGAGGTCGGGAAAGGAATATGACTGGGAGCGCATCATCACTAATTCATCGACTTTTTCTAAAATGTGATTTATTTATGGGCTAAGTATGTGAGTGCTTTTTTCATAGCTGGACCATGATTGTTGATGTAATCATTATACGTTTTCTGGACATCTATATCTGGAAGTGTTTAGTTGTATTAATCACTTCATTGTTACTTGATAGCGGATGAACCGTTACCGTATGTGGGTGAAAAATAGAAAATCAACTAGATTATGGTAGGGTATAAATACACCAGGCTGGATTAATTTAATCCAGCCTGGTGTAAATAGATAGTGAATATCTTTTTTAAATATGGGATTATAACTTTTACTCTTTAAAGCTTTACGAATTTTTCAGTGTGCTTTTCTACTTGATTGGCAACTTGCATAAAGTACGATCCTGCTGGCAGAGATACAAGATCTAAGTCGATCGTATTGCTCGTGATGTTCCTTCTTGTGTGAACAATTTTACCCATCATATCAACTATTGTCACATTCCAAGAATCTTCTTGAATGAAAGGCAACTTTAATTGAGCTTGATCCAAGACTAGAGTAGGAGTGAGCGTTACTTCATTAATCTCCTCTTCTACGTTTTCTCTAAATCTGCATCGGTAGAAGGTTTCTACGCGATCTACTTGACAACCGAATCTATCCGTAACGGTTACTGTAATGGTCGCCTTAGAAGAGTTAGGATATACCAGAGCGTTTGGGCTTTTAGGGTTTTTCTTCATCGGCCATGAAGAAGAATAATTATAAGTAAGCGGTCCTTCCATGCCAGCAACCTGAGTGGTTATCATAGACCCTGTATTTACACATAATCGGGATTGTGGAACGATGTCAACTGCTGGCGGTGTATTCTGTTTTACTACAAAGTCAAAAACCTCAGTATGTTGATTCCCATAAAGATCAACAGCTGTCACGCGGTAGCTAACTTCGAATGTAAGCTTATCACACTGAATGAGACTTTTATCGATTATATCAATATTAACATCATCAATGCCGCAATTGTCGAAAGCAAAAATTGATTTTTCAATCAACCCTGAAGTATATTCTTCATAAGTAAACGGGCCAGCATGCGTTGTACCTATCGTTGGTTTTTCATTATCAGATATGTAGATGTTCTGATGGAATTCTACGGTGTAATTACAGAATGGATCACCTACAATCCACTTTCTCTGGATGTGGTTGTCAGAAATTATAATATCATACGCTTGAATCGAAAATTGAGATTCGTCTGATCCAGGCCCAAAAACAGGTCTTCCTACTTGTGACAAATCTTCGCCACAATCAGCGAATAAAATTGCCGGTGCCGATACGTCCGGACAGAAGTCTATAATTTCGAATTGTGCATTGACCGATGTTGTGTTTCCTGCGTTGTCACTTACTTCATAAATAAAGTATACTGAGGCAAGACCACAATTATTATCGGTTATGATAAAAGAACTTGTAAGTGTCGTGGTAACCGAACCACAATTGTCACTTGCATCTACAACAACAAGTGATTCAAGGTCATCTCCGCAAGTAGCGCCTACAGGAGTAACCACTGCATTGATTACAGGTGGAAGCTTGTCTTCAAGAATGACAGTTGTAAAGCAAGTACTTCCGGTAGTCCAGTTTAAAACTGTAACCGATAGAGTCATGCCATGGTATCCTTGGATAGGATTAGAAAGCATGTTGCCATATTGATCTCTTATGGCGACCAAGTAGTTGCCTGGACAATTGTTTTCTTCAATTAAATCTTGAGCCCTTATAACCACTTCACAGTTTTCATCCATGGAATAGTATACAAGGTCATGACAAGTTAAGCACTGGCTGAATCCTTCTATAGTAAAGAGCAGTAAGAATAAGGAGGTAATGATGGTTTTCATAATATGATAGATAAAGTTGTTTAAAAATCAATGACATAAAGGTATGCTGCAATAGGCTGGTCTAGGGTTCAGACTTAATGAATAGCTTGATTGACTTTGTAGTTGGTTGAATATCTATCATCCATAAACCAGGGATAGAGCCATTGTTTCTGAAGAATCTTATTCTCGATATCTTTTTGGTAAACGGTTGAGAATATGGAAATCATTACATTTACAGTCTTATTGTCTCGATAACGAATGATTATTCTATATGAAATTAGCTGCTGTAGATATAGGCTCTAATGCCATCCGACTTCAGATTACCAAGGTGTACGATCATGATAATATGATTAGCTTCAAGAAATTGCAATTCTTGCGGTTTCCATTAAGACTCGGATATGATGTGTTTCAGAACAATCGTATATCTAAGCAGACAGCAGATCGATTCGAAAAACTAATGAAAACATTTAAACTTCTGATTGATCTATATGAAGTCGAGTCCTATAAAGCAGTGGCTACTTCAGCAATGAGGGAAGCAGAGAATGGCCGGGAATTATGTGATCGTGTAAGAGATTTAGTCGGATTGAAAATCGATATTGTAGCAGGCGAGGTAGAGGCTAGTATTCTTAATAAGAGTATTCTTCCATACCTGAATAGCAATCAATATGTACATATAGATGTAGGTGGTGGTAGTACGGAGCTCAATGTATTCAGAAAAAAGAGACTGGTAAGTAGTGAATCGTTTAAAATAGGCTCAGTCAGGTCTCTAACCGATGCTGCTCGCAAAAAGGTATTTAAGAAAATGAAATTATGGTTGCAAGAAGCCAATTTAAATACCAATGAGGCAATCACTGGAATTGGAACTGGGGGCAATATTAATAAGTTGTATAAACTGGCAATGAAAGCCCAGGGCAACACGATTTCATTATCCGAGTTAAGGGCCTTGCGTGCATACGCTGCTGCATTTTCATACGAAGAGCGGATATCAATCCTAAAAATGAACCCAGATCGGGCTGATGTGATTGTACCCGCATCGGAAATCTATATCTCTGTATTAGAGACAGTGGGAAGCGACCAGATTATGGTCCCTAAGGTAGGGTTGAAAGACGGCCTAGTGTATGAGTTGTATGAGGCGTTAAGTAAGAAGGATATGTCGCAGATAGAATTTTTAGAGGAATTATAGATTCAATACTTACTTCTCTAAAAAGTCATCTGTAAAATGTTGTCTACGCTTGGGTTGAGAGAATTTATCTTCATTATAACTTTTAGATGCTCCTTTAGGGATAGACAAGGACTCCCAGTTTTCTTTCTTAATCTGAACTCCTAAAATCACAATCTGACCTATGTGGTAAGCATAATGAGCCAGTTGTCTATTAATTGCTTCTGTTATGGTGTGACCCATATTGCGGATATAGATCGTTGTACCGAAGTTCTCTGTATTTACTGTAGTAAGGGCATGGAATAGGCAAGCCCATCCTTCTTCCCACCTATCGATCATTTCTTTTTTAGATTGAATTATGGAATCGAATTCTCTGTCCCTGTTTCTAAAGTCTTTTTCTCCATCCGTAGTCAAGAAATCTGTCCACCTCGATAGCATGTTGCCAGAGATGTGATTTACGATAATGGCAATAGAGTTTTCAGTTGCTTCCTTCTGAAGAAGGCATTCTTCTTCTGTCAATTGTGAGAAAGTTTTTTCTCCGAGCTGCTTGTAGTAAAGGAATTGCTTGTGTATGCTTTCTAGGTAATTATCGATGAATTGATTGTGTTGCATAGTTGCTATATGATTATAAGAAAGATAGTAAAATGAAACAGGAATTTATGTATGTTCAACTTTATGTTTAATTGTTTTTTCTTGAAGATTAATTTTACCTTTAAAAGAAAATAAACGATTGATAAATTTTCTACGTAAGATACGCAAGGGTTTACTTGCTGAGAATAACTTAAGTAAATATCTAGTGTATGCGCTGGGAGAGATTATCCTAGTTGTACTAGGGATTCTAATCGCCTTGCAGATTAATACTTGGAACGAAGGTAGAAAGAGTAAAGCATTTGAAATGGAGACCCTGAGACAGATCAGGTCCAATATGAGTGCAGACAAACTGAGTTTAAAAGAAATTGTCAATAATTTAAACCAATCTGTACATGCATCTCGTAAGATCTTGGAAAGTACATGGACGCAAGAAGAAAAAGACAGCCTCCAGTATTGGCTGGGAGATATTTTTCAGTACGATCGTTTCCGATCATTAACGAATGCTTATGAAGTTGCTAAGTCGAAAGGACTCGATTTAATCAGCAATAAACAATTGCGTTTCTT
>CAZFJO010000047.1:0-9094 GCA_964518915.1 uncultured Saprospiraceae bacterium | reverse complement strand
ACTGATCATATCCATTGACAGAATTCATGATCTTATTACCCAAGAATTAAAGAAGTAGTTTAATGGTCTGAACTCTCAACTCAAGACTCAAAATTCACATCAACTTCTTCTTATACGCATCCACTTGGTATGATTTCCAGCTATCCGCTATCTGATTTTCTTCGGTAGTCTCTGGATAGAACCGGTATCTGGGCGCTAGGATTGCTTCTTCTTTTTCAATGTCAACTACAATAACTTCTCTAAATGGGAAGTCTTCTCCCGCCAGCAGAAGCAAGGATGCGGCGAAGCGCTTATAATCTTGGTCGCCTTCTTGTACGAGTTGTGCTTTGCCTATGTATTTAGTCCCTTTCTGCGTGAAAATATTGACGGTGCTTACACAGACATTAAGATTAACAGATATATTCTTTCTGCTCTTAGGAGAAGCTACTTGTGCGATGATGATTTTATCGTCCTTGATTTCCCATAGCTCCTTGGGGGATACATTAGGTTGCCCATTGAGGTCTGCAGTTGCTAGCCAGCATAAAACGGCTCCTTGCTTAGCATTCATTTCTGTTTTCTTTTGTTTCAGGTAAGTAAACTATCAATACTTAACGAATTTAGCAATCCTAGATCCGTTGTCTTTATTCAGAATATAATACAACCCAGGATTGTAGTTGAGTATGTTTATGTCATTGACTCCTGGAAACAGTTCGTGTGATCCTTGATGTCTACCGTCCATACTGAAGATTGAGATTCTCTTAATCGTTTCCGAGTTGAGCTGAATCTGTCGGTGAGCGATGGTAGGATATACAATGACATCTGTCTCAATGGGGTTGTCTACGGAACTCGTCTGGTCATAAAAGACGCGACTGTTGCCATTGTCAAGATTGAACTCATTCAGCTCGATCCAGATTCTATCTACTATTTCTGAAATTCTGTTTCGTATACTGGCGTGCACAATGTCAGGTACAACATAAGATGATGAAATGCGCCTCTCTGCAACAGCCATATACGTAATCGTTCCGGCAAGGAAATAAAGACTTGCTCTCCCGTGAGGCGCATTGTCTTCATACAATTCTGAAGCGGGAATATCGTCTCCTAGAACATCCATTATGATATCTGAAAGGATAGGGCCTACGGGTATCATGCGGATATTTACATCGGGGTGGGTCTGAAGCATGCGGTCCTGATAATCAATCCACCAGTCATGAAATGCTTGTTTAGTATGTTGCAAGTAACTTGTCAGTTCGCTTGGGGAAGGTGGAAAATCTCCACTTAAAAAGGGGGCCATATCTGGCCAGTTTTCGTAGATGTAATATCTTACTTCTTGATCAGACTGATCGTCTACCCAGTCTACAATGTCCCCAGTTGCACTGACGGGGGATACTCCGGGATCGGTAACGTATTCTTCTTCTGGTCCTTGCCATTGCATGAAATTTCCAGCAGTGATTAAGATGGTATTTATTTTCGCTTCTGCAAATGTCTCAGTATCAGATTCCCATACACCAGGTACGCAATCGTAGCCCCATTGAGATATCGGAGGGGTTCTTCTATGTTGTGGTAAAAAACCATATTGCCCACCGATAAAATGGTCTATGTTATCTGCATCACCTAGTTTTTTAAGCCAGTGAGGAACTGTGGTTTCATTGCTGGGTGTAGGGTTAATGGGAGGGCGATGGTCTAGAAGGCTGTGACCAAAAATGAACATCCTTACTGGGTCTTGGCCTTTGATAGAAAGGGATAAAAGTATAAATAGAAAGAAAAACACATTTGCCTTGAGCGATATCATACATGAGGGTTTCATAAATAAGATGGCTTGTATGGTTAACTCGTTGCCTGGACTTCTTCTTTATCATAAAAGCAAGCTATACCTGTAATGGCATATGCTATGGCAAGGATGAAACCGATTATCGATATAAACTGATAAGGCACGTACTCGAATACAGGCACTCCGAGTGTGCTTGCCATAAAGATTCCACTGGGTGTCCAGGGTGCGAGATTTTCCATCATGGTCCCAGCATCTTCTATGGACCTACTGAGTACTTTTCGATTTATTTTTAATTCATCGTACTTCTTAGAAAAAGAAGCACCTATGATGAAGCTCGTGGCGTACTGATTAGAGATCATAATATTCGTGAAAAATGTAGCTAGGAGTGAGGTGAGTACGGTCGGTCCTCGTTTTTTAAGCATGGACATTACCTTCTTCAGGGATACTTGGATGGCATCTATAACGTCTAGGGATCCTATAAAAGCAAAGATCAGAAGACATACCATTACCCCTTCAATTAAATTATAAAGGCCTCCTCTGTTGAGGATATTTACTGCCCCAGACTGGACTTGACCTGCCAGCGGAGACATAGAAATATTGAACCCATCTTTCAATGATGCGAACACATCAACGATTGAGAAATCTTGAAAGATCAATGCTAGAATACATGCTAGAAACGAAGCAGATAATAATACAATGACGATGGGTTTCTGCTTCATTGATCCCCATATAACGATCACCAGTGGCAAGAGTAGTAGAATGTTGAAATTGAAAATCGACTCTAGATCTGTGAGGGTGGCATTGACTTCAGTGAGTGTAACCGCAGTGTCAGGGACAGCATCAGAAAAATAAGGACTCAGACTGATATAGATTATGGCAGCTATAATGGCGGCAGGTAGGGTAGTGTACATCATGCTTTTGATGTGTTCCATAAGAGGAACATCAGTGGCAAGAGATGCAACATTGGTCGTATCGGAGAGTGGTGACATCTTATCCCCGAAGAAAGATCCACCTACAATCGCCGCAGCGGTTATGGCCAGATTGGCGTCATAGATTTCTGCAATACCAATCATAACAATTCCGATGGTTCCTGCAGAACCCCAGGAAGTTCCAGTCAATAATGAAAATAGAATACATATGACGAATGCAATGACATATATCCAATTAGGATCTACCATGGATATGCCGTAGTATATAAGCATGGGAATCGTACCGCTTACAATCCAACTGCCTATAAGAACACCTACAGAAAGGAGGATGAGGACAACAGGGATTGATTCTCCTACTTTTTTTACCATTGAATTTAAGATGTGATCCCAGGAAAAGCCCATTCTCATCAGGTAGAATGTATTGACTAATAATGCAATCAAGATCAATATTTCTACTGGAAGCATTTTCTGATATACGGGTAAGTCCTCACCCATAAATTGTGGGTAGATGAGTAATCCGAAAATGAGCAATAAGAAAAAAACAAGTATAGGTACAATTGCTTTGGAAAATGTGACTGGGTTGTTGGAATCAGAATTCATGGCTTTAATATACCATTCTCATTCTTGATCCTAAATATTTAATGGGACTATTCCGATGTAATCGAAAAGACACTCATATTACTTCCTATGAAATAAGGAATGAAAATCTTCCTGAGCTCTCTGATAGTCTTCCGGGATTCCTATGTCTAGAAAATATCCATCGCTTAAGTGGCCAGCTATGTTGTGATGGGTAAGGTGTTTTTCGAAGTAATCTCTTTCTATGGAAAATTTTTCTGGAAAGGTTAGTGATTTTAAGGAAGGGACATCAACAAGATATATCCCTCCGCTGATGAGTCCTTCATCACAAGGTTGTTTCTCAAGGAAATTAATCACCCTATTTTCTTCGTTAATTACGACGCGTCCATACCTAGAAAAATGAGTCATTGGTTTCAAGGCTAGAGTGGCATCCGATCCCATGGCAGTATGCTGAGCCATCATCTCAACTAAGTCAACCATAAATATAGAATCTCCATTAAGGACATATATACATCCGTCATCCACTTCATCTAATGATTTCATAATAGCACCACCTGTTCCTAGGGGTTCATCTTCCATTACGTATCGGATGGGTGTATCCTTGTAATGCTCTCCGAAGTGATTGATGATAACTTCAGATTTATACCCAACTGAAAGTACTATTTCTTTAATCCCTTGGGCGATAAGAGTGTCAATCTGAAATTCAAGAAAAGGTCTTCCATTGATATCTGCCATCGATTTAGGGATATCATAAACCACTGATCTCAATCGGGTGCCGAGACCGCCTGCTAGAATGATTGCTTTCACGATTGTGGGAATAAGCTAGATTCTACAATTTCGCATATGGTGTGCCCGATGAGCATATGGCATTCTTGAATTCTCGGTGTATCTGAAGATGGAATACAGATTGTATAATCTGAGATGTCTTTCATTTTTCCTCCTGTTGCTCCAGTCATAGATACGATAGTCATTTCGTTTTTTCGGGCTTGTTCTATTGCTTTTATAACATTAGAAGAGTTTCCAGAAGTAGAAAGTGCAATCAGAATGTCTCCTTTATTTCCTATGGCTTGTAAAAGACGGGCATAGATAAGCTCATAGCTGTAGTCATTAGCAACAGCGGTTAAGTAAGAGGTGTTGACATGCAGGGCCTCGGAAGAAAGAGGAGGACGATCATAGTAATACCTGCCAGACAATTCAGCTGCCAGATGCTGTGCATCTGCAGCACTTCCTCCATTGCCGCAAAAGAGAACTTTATGACCTGATTGATAACAAGCTATTATCTTCTGTGTAATGTTGTTGATTTCACTTATGATATCAGAATCGTTGAGAACGTCCTGTTTTAAGGAAATGGCAGCATTGAGGTTTTTCTTAATTATTGATGACTGGTCCATGTGGTCAACCCATTTTTTACAAAACTATAAATCTGGTGCTTAACACCTATTTCTTCTAATACCTCAATAACCTTGTACTTAGTTCCTCCAGGTGCGTAAAAGATCATAAATCCTCCTCCTCCAGCACCAGATATTTTACCTCCAGTTGCTCCTGCGGAAGTTGCTTGAGTATATATGTCGTCTATGAGTTCATTGCTGATTCCTGAGGCAAGCTTTTTCTTGTTCGTCCATCCATAATCTAGAATGTCTCCCATCTTAGATATGTCTGCTCTGAGTAAGGCTTCCTTCATCTGGAATGCTTGTTTCTTGAGGTTGTGCGTGGCATTTAGTACACCCTCTGTATTGTCGTGGAAACTTTCTTTCTGTGCTTCTATTATCTTACTTGATTGTCTACTTGTCTGTGTGTAGAAAAGTAAAAGATGGAATTGCAATTCCTGGAGGATTTCATTTTTAACGCGAAGTGGGTTGATGATGACACTCCCATCTGTTTTAAATTCCATAAAGTTTATTCCTCCGAAAGTGGCTGCATACTGGTCCTGTTTTCCACCTGCCATCTGTAAGTCTTCTCTTTCTATCTGGTAGGCAAGTCTGGCAATATCGTATTCTCCTAGCGGAAGATTAAGCCATTCTACGAATGCACCTATGATGGCTACAACTAAGGTAGACGAAGTTCCTAAACCAGAACCGGTAGGTGCATCGATGTGTGTTATCAATTCGAAACTCAGTGGTTTTTCTGAGAAGTCTTTTACAATGCGGTTGTAGATGCCTTTCTGTAGTTTGAGTGTGTCACTTATCGGCAATGCCGCTTCGGAAGCAAATACTTCTTCTTCGTTCCGATCGATGGCTCTGAAAATGATCTTGCCATCGTTTCTAGGAATAATAGTCGCATGAGCGTATAGACTTATTGTGCCATTAAGTATAGCACCTCCATGCATCTCCGAGTAAGGGCTCACATCGGTTCCTCCTCCTGCTATACCTATTCTTAATGGTGCTTTACTTACGTGAATCATGCTTAGATATTAATCTTATCCGCTAAGGTAAATATATTCTTGGTGAGTACATCCCATGTATATTTCTTCTTTTCTTCCTGCACGCCTTGTATAAACATTTCTTCTTTTCCAGGTTCATAAAAATCAACGATGGCGTCTGCTATTGCTTCCGGAGTTACATCGACTACATATCCTACCTTACCATGTGGGCACATCTCACTGAGTCCACCTACATCAGTAACTACCATAGGCTTCTCGAAGTGATAAGCGATCTGCGTGACACCACTCTGTGTGGCTGATCTATAAGGTTGGACGATGAGATCACTGGCATTGAAGTAATGTCCGACTTCTTCATTAGGGATAAATGTAGGGATTCGGATAAGATTCTGCTCTAAGCCCAATCGTTCTATAATTTCATTGTAATGATCCTGGTCGTCGTAAAATTCCCCAGCAATTATCAACTTTAGGTTCAGTGTTTTTATTCGGTCTAGCCCCATTGCTTCTAATAGGAGGTCCAGCCCTTTGTATCGACGAACCAGTCCGAAGAATAGTAAATACCTTCCTTCTTCAGGTATATCCAGTATCCTACGCGCATCTGATTTAGACCCTATACTTCCGAAGTTATCGAACAATGGATGAGGAGAAAGAACCCTAGGCTTAATCTTGTCAAACTGTGCCGTGTCTTCCATCACGTTGTGTGACATGGCAACGAACGCATCTATGGGCTTTACGAAGTACTTGGTAAATTGGCGATCCCCGATTCTTCGTTCATGTGGAATAATGTTGTCTAGAATGCAGATGACCTTAGTCTTCATCCCAGACTTAATGGTTCTAAGTATCGTTCCGAAACAAGGTCCCATGAAAGGCAACCAGAACTTAACAATAACAAGGTCAGGATTGGTCTTTCTTATTGATTTACCTGTAGCAACCCAATTAACCGGGTTGACAGCATTGATGCATCGCACAATTTTAATATCAGCCGGAGCCTTGCCAGTAGAATACTGGGTTTTACCAGGAAACAATAGTTTAGGATACTGTAAAGTAAAGGTGTATACCGTTACCTCATGTCCTTCTGATTGAAGCTGGCCAGCAAGCCGTTCATTGTAAGCGGCTAGACCTCCTCTGTATGGGTATGCAGTACCTATTATTGCAATCTTCATGGATATACCTTGATATAGACCACAAGGTAATAATATTATGTTTTCTTATAATGTGTAGAGAGGCCTGAATTGCTTATTCCTCGGTTTTACCAATTAAATGATTCAATGATCATATCAGATACTTCATCAGCGCTCAAGTTTTCATTATTGATCTTGATGTAATCAGGTATGTTTATTTCACCTGGAAGAGAGTTCATTCTGTGTTTTTTAGTATTGTTCACAAGCATATTCTCAGAAAACGGTACGTCTCGTTTAGAAGGTTTCTCTGCTAATCTTAATTCAGTTTTATTTCTTTCCTTTCTCTTCTGGATTGAAGCTTCTAATTCCACAAAGTAAATTTCTGCACCTTCTTTCTGGAAAATGTCTACGATGGAATCGACGTAGTCTTGTTCCTTAGGAAGATCGAATGCCCATACGAAAGTAAAGATGAGTCCCGGTAGATCACTGGCAGCAATTTCACGAAAAAACTCGAATCGAATCATTTCAGACAATCTCCTAAATGGTGGCGTACCAAAATCAAAGTATTGATTGACTATCTCTAATGACTGGTGATTGTGGAATAGCTTAAGGCCTGATTTTTCTGCAAGTGATCGTCCTACTGTCATCTTACCTACAGCTCCTGGACCGAATATTAAAACGAATTTTTTCATAAGATTAATATCGCTAATTATAGTTGATATATGCCAGTTTAATCGACTGAATTATAAAATATCCGTACCTGGTTTATTAAATGGTCGGCATAAATTATGCGATTCCTATCCGCTATTCCTCATCTGTATATTGATTATTGATCTGATAGAAAATAGGGATATGGCTTTAAACCTCCATTATGTTATATGCCAGGATTACTCTAATACTTAGCTTAACGATGCAAATCATATTAAAGAAATTTATATATTTATGGCTTCTAAGTTCTTATATAGATTAAATTAAGTGAGCGTCAATTTCCTTATTAAATGAAGAATCTATTTTTATTCTTATTGCTTGTGGCCTTATTAAGCTGTAAGCAGGACCCCGAGCAAGCTACTGTTAATGAAGTCGAAGTGCCATCTCCTAAGAAGGCGTCGATGTTCTATGGCTTCGATTTAGATCTATATAAGGTTGACACGGCTCAAGTGAAAAGAGATGAAGGATTGATACACATCCTTCCTAGATACGGGGTGCCGTACAATTCTATTGTCAATTTAGTAGAAGAATATAAGGATACATTCAATGTAAGGTCTATTAAAACAGGGGACGATTATTTTCTGATTAGCCCTAAGGACACCACTTCTGAGGAAAGGCATTTTATCTATGTTAAAGATCCAGTGGAATATGTGGCGATGCACTTCGGCGATAGCCTCTACCTTGAAAGACACTTAAAAGAAATAGAAATCCATGAGCAGGAAGCTTCAGGAGTTATTACTTCTAGTCTGTGGAATAGTTTTCAAGATCAAGACTTGAATCTAGGATTATTCGCAGAAGTATTGAGGTTGTTTCAGTGGACGATAGATTTTTTCGACACGAAGAAAGGGGATAGTTTTAAGGTTATCTATGACGAAAAATTTGTAGAAGGACAATCGGTAGGGATAGACAAGATCAAAGCGCTGGTTTTCAACCATAAGGGTAAAGATTACTATGCTTTCAGGTATGAGGATAGTCAACAAGATTTCGTCTATTATACAGAAGCAGGAGAAAGCCTTAAGCGCGTGCTGCTTTCGGCACCATTGGTATACAGACGGATCTCATCAAGATTTTCTAATAGACGATACCATCCAGTATTGAAATACTATAGGCCACATCATGGTGTCGATTATGCAGCTCCTACAGGAACCGAGGTTGTAGCCACCGGGAGTGGAATAGTTACATTTGCCGGAAGGTCAGGAGGGGCTGGAAAGATGGTTAAAATCAAACACAACCAAGGAAATATAGAGACGAGATATCTGCACTTACACCGATATGGTAAAGGTATACGTAAGGGAGCTAAAGTGTCTCAGGGACAGAAAATAGGGGAAGTAGGAAGCACGGGCCTATCGACTGGTCCTCACCTTGATTACCGCGTCTATATTAAGGGTAAGGCGGTGAATCCTCTGGGGATAAATATTCCTACTTCTGATCCGTTAAAAGGCGACTCGCTTGCTACTTATCTAGATGGGATTTTAGAAATAAGAGGGCAGCTAGATGGTATTACGTACGATACTACAAGTATTACAGCAGATACAATTGCAGTGCCTAACACATAATTCTGTTAAAGAAGGCTACTAAGTTCGGTCTATTTCCTTATTTTTCCAAGATGAGGAACCCCATTTTAATCTTCATTTCG
>CAZFJO010000046.1:13983-17512 GCA_964518915.1 uncultured Saprospiraceae bacterium | reverse complement strand
GATTTAGATGCCGGAACACCTATCGTATATTTTTCTATCGGGTTAGGTGTAAAATTGCATATTACCAGTAGTGTATCTTTTTCCTTTTCGCTTTTTCTGAGGAAAACGATGACAGAATTTTGAAAATCTGTATGGTCCAGCCATTCGAAACCCTCTTGTTGATATGCATACTTATATAGTGCAGATTCTTTTTTATAAAGTTTATTAAGATCTTTTATCAGGTTGTTTATTCCTCGATGATATGGGAAGTCTAGAAGGTTCCAGTCGAGACTTGTTGCGTGATTCCATTCATTATACTGAGCTATGTCATTGCCCATAAAAAAGAGCTTGCTTCCTGGATGACTCATCATATAGGCATACAATAAGCGTAGATTAGCGAACCTCTGCCATTCATCGCCGGGCATCTTTCTGATCATAGAACCCTTACCGTGGACAACCTCGTCATGAGAAAGCGGAAGCATGAAGTTTTCTGTGAAAGCGTAAGCTAAACTGAAGGTGATCTTATTGTGGTGATAACTACGATAGACGGGGTCTTTAGCGAAATAGTCTAGTGTGTCATTCATCCAGCCCATCATCCACTTCATTCCGAAACCAAGACCACCCATATCTACTGGTCTAGATATCATAGAAAAAGAAGTGCTCTCTTCGGCAATTGTCTGTACATCTGGGAACGCACTATACACCGCTTGATTGAAATCTTTTAGAAAACTGATGGCAGATAAGTTTTCATTTCCACCGTACTCGTTCGGTTCCCATTCTCCATCGTTCCTAGAATAATCTAGATATAACATAGATGCAACAGCATCTACACGCAATCCATCTATATGGAATTCGTCGAGCCAGAAAAGTGCGCTACTTATAAGAAAAGACCTTACTTCATTTCTGTCAAAGTTAAAAATGAGACTTTT
Source organism: uncultured Saprospiraceae bacterium (assembly GCA_964518915.1). Classification (GTDB taxonomy): domain Bacteria; phylum Bacteroidota; class Bacteroidia; order Chitinophagales; family Saprospiraceae; genus JABDLO01. Next base: position 16,604 of record CAZFJO010000046.1, on the reverse strand, counting down.
CCAGTCAGGGTGATAGCCTTTTCTGGGGTCGGGATGTTCGTATAAATGGGTACCATCGAAATTAGCTAAGGCCCAGGCATCTGAGGGAAAATGGGCAGGCACCCAGTCGAGAATAACCCCGACACCTGCATTATGGAAAGCATCTACCAGTACTTTAAACTCTTCAGGTCTACCATGCCGTATGGAGGGAGCGTAGAAAGAAGTAACTTGATATCCCCATGATGGTTCATATGGATGTTCCATGATAGGCAGTAGCTCTACATGGGTATAACCCATATCTTTTACATAGGAGACAAGTTCTGTCGCAAGTTCTTGATAAGACAGGGGCCGGTTTTCATCAACGACCTTTTTCCACGAACCAAGATGGACTTCGTATACAGAATAGGGAGCGTCTAAGCTATTTTTTTTGTTTCGTGACTTCATCCACTTGGCATCTTTCCACTTGTATTTATCAGACGATATTACGGAAGCTGTCATGGGTGGATGTTCTGCACTTCTGGCATAGGGGTCTGCTTTTTCTAAGATCTGATTATTATGATTAGACCATATCTTAAATTTATACCTTTCACCGAGTTTTACTCCAGGCAAAAAGCCTTCCCATATTCCTGAGCTATCCCATCTCACATTAAGAAGATGGTTTTCACCAGACCAACCGTTAAAGTCTCCAATTACAGCAACCTTATCTGCAGAAGGAGCCCACACAGAAAAATAACACCCTTCTTCCCCTTCATAAGTGATTGGGTGTGCACCCATTTTTTCATAAAGTTTGAAGTGTTTTCCGGATTTGAAAAGGTTTATATCGAAATCCGTAAACAGGCTATAGCTTATAACTTTGTTTCCCATTAAGTAAATGTAATTATTCTCTCGACCGATGTAGGTAAGGAAAACGGATTAATTACACCTATTTACTTTACGTGTTTTACCAATGATTTTCTGTATTGAGAAGGAGACTTACCTGTGTATTTCTTAAACTGCTTAGTAAAGTGAGAAAAGTTGTTGAAACCACACTCATAGCATATTTCAGTTATGGTAAGGGATTCTTCTGATATGAGTTTTACGGCATGGACGACTCGAAATTCATTTAGAAATTCGATGAATGTTTTATTGGTTAGCTTTTTAAAAAAACGACAGAAAGAGGGAACCATCATATTTACTTGCGACGCAATTTCCTCAAGCGTAATCTTCTCCATGAAGTTACTTCGAACATATTCATATATTATATCTATGCGATTGTTGTCCTGATTCTCGACCACAATGGTGTATCCTTCCGCGTTAAGTATGGTAAACTCTTCTGAACCGGCAAGAATCTGCAGAATATTAAGAAGACTTGTTATCTTCTCAAAAGGATTCATGTAAAACAAGTCTTTTAACCGACTCCCTATAATTCTTTTAGTATCACCATGAAAACTTATTCCCGACCTAGATCTATCGATGAGGTCTCCTATGGCCTTCATCTCTTCAACCTTAAAAAACGACTCACCTAGAAAATCTTCTCTAAACTGAAGTACGATTTCCTTCTGATCTGCAGTCAACCTATTTCTAAAACCATAATGAGGCAGATTAGGACCCATCAGAATTAAGTCGCCTTTCTTAAAGTAAGAGATGTGATTGCCTATGTGTCTTTTTCCTTTTCCTTCACTGAGAAACACCAGTTCTAATTCTGGATGAAAATGCCAAGACCTTCCTTCACCCTTACTTTCTTCCTCGAATTGCATAAGCGTAAAACTTGAACCAAAATCAGGTTCTACTTTCTCCAGTGTGGGCCTAACTTGATAATTAATATTACTAACCGACATGTGTATAACCAATTATTATTCTGTAAAGATAAGCGTATGTGTTCTAAATTACCACCTGATAATGTAAAATTAACATTGGTTGTTAAAATAACACACATAGAGGTTAAGATAGTGGTGTTATGTTCGTTTTGAAGGCCCTTATCTTTGTATTGTATTAATCATAAACTTTTTTAATTGACTAAATCTAAAATCTGAACATTATGAAACAAGTATTATGGATTATCATGGTGTGTTTCACATTCATCACTGTGCGAGCAGAAGGAAACCCTGTTTTAAACAATGAAGGCAAGACATTTACACTAGACTTCAGCGACTGGAAAGGTGCAGAAATCTATGTTGACATCCTCAATAAAAATGGAGATATCGTTTATAACGAAGAGCTTAATAGTAAGGTAAAGAGATATAGAAAATATGACTTTTCTAAGATCCCTAGCGGAAAGTACAGAATCATCTTAAAAGATGAGTTCAAGAAAGTTGTTTACAACTTAGATGTAAATAGAAATGAAATTACTATTTCAGAGCCTACCTTAAGGTATAGCCCAGTGGTTAAGGTTGAAGACAAGCACATCGATGTTAACATGCTAGCACTAGGAGAAGATGTAAAAGTTACTATTACGGATGATAAAGGAGAAACACTCTATGAGAAAACAGAGAAGGATGTCCTCTCATTAAATAAGAGGTTTAATCTCAATAAGCTAGAAAGCGGAGATTACAGAATCATTATCTCTTATGATAACGAGTGGTTCTCACACAGCGTAAACATCTAAATCAAGATAAATTTTTTGTTGGCTTTAATGATTTGAGGTCTCTATCAAAGTGATAGAG